>SKTG01000416.1 GCA_007118045.1 Nitriliruptoraceae bacterium | reverse complement strand
GGTGGTTCGGTCACCCGGAGGTCTACATCCAGCTGATCCCGGCGTTGGGGATGGCGGCGTCGATCGTGACCGTGGCGACACGCCGGCGCATGGCCGGTCGCACCGCCGTGATCGCCTCGTTGGTGGCGATCGGGATCCTCAGCTTCGGGTTGTGGGTGCACCACATGTACGCCACGGGCATCCCACTGCTCGCCACCTCGCTGTTCACCGCCGCCAGCTTCATGATCGCGATCCCCTCGGGGGTCATCGTGATGTCGTTCATCGGCACCATGTGGTGGGGTCGCATCCGCTGGAACGCCGCCATGATGTACGTGGTCGGGTTCCTGTTCGTGTTCGTCGCCGGTGGCGTCACCGGGGTGATGGTCGCGATGGTGCCCTTCGACTGGCAGGCGCACGACACGTACTTCATCGTCGCCCACTTCCACTACGTGCTCGTCGGCGGCTCGCTGTTCCCGATCCTCGGCGCCTTCCACCACTGGATGCCGAAGCTCACGGGGCGCATGCTCGACGAGAAGCTGGGCATCTGGGCCTTCGCCCTCAACTTCGTCGGCTTCAACCTCGCGTTCTTCCCACAGCACACGCTCGGCCTGTTCGGCATGCCGCGGAGGGTCTGGACCTTCGAGGAAGGACTCGGGTGGGAGGGGCTGAACCTGGTCTCAAGCATCGGTTCGTACATCATGGGCGTCGGGATGCTGCTCTTCACGATCATGCTGATCCTGGCCCACCGGCCCGGTGGCGAGACCGCGCCGAACGACCCGTGGGGCGCGGACACGCTGGAGTGGGCGACCGGCTCGCCGGCACCCAACTACAACTTCCGCTCCACGATCCGGGTGCGCAGCCCGGAGCCGATGTGGGACCGCCGCTCGACCCTCGGCGCGCACCAGGCTCCGGACCCGGACCCGCCGGATTGGCAACGCCAACTCGACCGGCCCGAGACCGGCCTCCGCCAGGCGATCGCCACGACCGGGATGGACGGTGAGCCCGACCACATCGTGACCCTGCCGGGGCACTCGTTGTGGCCGCTGTGGGGAGCGATCGCCCTCGCCGTGGTGATGACCGGCGTGTTGATCGACGGCGTGGCGCTCGGCATCGTCGGGATGGTCGGGATCATCGTCACGACCGCGATCTGGCTCTGGCCGGGGGTGGAGTGACATGAGCATCTACAACTCGCGTACCGCGCAACCCGTCTCGGACCACTCCCGCGGCGCCGCCATGGGGACGTGGGGGTTGTGGCTCGCCCTGGTCGTGCTGGCCATGTTCGTCGCGGGCCTGTCCGCCGCGGTGCTCTACAGCCACACCGGACAGGAGGCGTGGCCCCCGCAGGGCATCGAGCAGCCCGGGGGTATGTACGCCCTGGGCGCCGTCCTGCTCACGATCGCGGGCGCCGTCAGCAGCGCGCGCGCGCTGGTGCGGGTCCGGGCTGGCCAACGTCGCCTGTCCGGCGTCGCCCTGGCGGCGTCGACGGCGCTGCTCGGCGCCGCGGTCCTGCTCCTGGTGATCGACCTGGTCTCGGTCGGGTTCCGCTGGGACCAGCACGTGTACACCTCGCTCTACTGGGTCATGACGGGGATGACCATCTTCTTCGTCGGGGTGGGTGCGTTGATCGTCGGAGCCGCGCTCATCCAGGCCGTGGTCGGCCTGATCGACCAGGATCGTCACCTGGAGCTGACCAACGCCTCGATCTACGTCTGGTTCGCCGCCGGGGCCGCTGCGGTCCTGCTGGGCCTCGTGCACCTGCTGCCGACCACCGGGGGCGGCTGATGAGCGCGATCACCGCGGAGACCGCTGCCCAGTACCGGGGTCCGATCCGACGCGCCGACGCTGTGCTCGGCGGGATCGTCTGGTGGGCCATGCACCTCGGCGGCACCTACTGGCTGATCCCGCGGACCTGCGTCATCGGCTCCACCTGGCCGTTGCACGTGCTGACGGTGGCCATGCTGGCGTTGATCGTGCGGGCCGGCTGGTCGGGAGTGCAGCTGCGCCGCGCAGGTCACGCCGATCCCCACGCCCCCGGTGCGATCCGTGACGTCTTCCTCGGCTGGAGCGGGGTCGCCTTCTCGATCTTCTTCGGCGCCGTGACCCTCGTCGAGTGGTCTCCGGTGCTGTACCTGGACCCGTGCTGGTGACGCTGGGCCTGACGACGCCCGGCGCCGCCACGACGACGCTCGGCTCGCCCTGGACCGCCTGGGTGCTCGACGTCCCCGCGATCGTGATGCTCGCCGGCGTCACGACCCTGTACCTGCGGGGCGCCGTGGCGCGAGCTCGACGGGGTGTGGCGCGACCGGGTCGCACGGCCGCGTTCCTGGGTGGCGTGCTGGTGGTCCTGCTCGCGCAGGTGAGCCCGGTCGCGGCGTTCAGCGAGGTCCTGTACTGGCCCCACATGGTCCAGCACCTGCTCATGACGCTGGTCGCGGCGCCGCTGCTCGCGGCGGGCTCGCCGGTGGCGACGGTGCGTCACGGCCTCTCGCCGGGGCCCCGCCACATGCTGGTGCGGTTCGCCCGTGGATCTCGCTCCCTGCGCCGGCGGCTCGGTGCCCCCCACCCGCTCGTGATGGCCACGATCGTCCACATCGCGATGATCTGGCTGTGGCACACCCCGCCGGTGTACGACGCCGCCGTGGCGAGCCCGGCCCTGCACCTCGTCGAGCACGCCGCGTTCCTGGGCAGCGCGGTCTGGTTCTGGTCCGAGATCTGGGCCACGGCCCGCCGGCACCGTCGCCACCAGGCGCTGGCGACGTTGTGCCTCGGTGCGATGATCATCCAGGGTGGAGCGCTCGGGGCGCTGATCACCTTCGCGAGCACCTCGCTCTACGACGTCTACCACGGGACGCCGGCGTTCACGGCGCTCGAGGACCAGCAGCTCGCCGGCGCGTTGATGTGGGTGCCGCCGGGGTTCGTGTACGGCAGCATGGCGGTCCGGCGCTTCATCGCGTGGATGCGCAGCGCCGAAGCCGACCTGCGACGCCGTGAGACGCGCTCAGCCGTCTGACCCGAGGCGGTCACCGGTCCTCGGCGGGGGCTCCCGGGCGGTCCGGACCTGCTCGGCTCGGGCGCCCAGCCCCCCGGTTCAGACACCCAGCCGCCCCCGGTTTTCCGGCGCCCAGCCCCCGGTTCAGACGCCCACCCGCCCGGGCACGACGCGGACGGGCCGGGCGATCCGGGCCCGCTGCGTTCAGGCGGCGATGCCGAGCCGTGACGCCACGCCGCGGGCCAGTTCACGGGGGCGCTGCTGCTCGCCCATGCGAGAACCGATCGCCACCATGGCCGCCAGGGCGGCGACGTTCGCCCACTGGGCCGTCTTGAGCTGCCGCTGGCGCGCTTGCGTGCGGTCCTCGCCCCCGTCCTGCAGGCTCCTGGCCTCACCGCCGCGGGCGACCTCCGACGCGACCGACGCGCCGAGGAACCGGCTGGTGAGCTCCGTGCCGAGCGCGAGGCCGGTGAGGGCGGTGCGCACGGCGGTGGTCCGTGCGCCGCCACGCTGGGCGGCGAGCCGGCCCTTGTTGGCGTAGGTCAACCCCACCCCCGCGAGCATGTGCAGCGCGATCGTGGGGGTACTCACCCGCTGCCAGCGCGACCACGCCTCCCCGATGGCCTCCACCCGGTCCCGCTGGTCTGGGATGCGGGCCGCAGCGGTGTCGAGCGCCGTGGCGCCCATGAGCGCACCGCCGAGCCAGACGGACTGGGTGAGGTCGTGGGCGACGCGGATCGCGGTGTCGACGTTGCGGGTGGGCATGCGGCCTCCTGTGCTGGGCGATGGCTGACCTGACGAGCGTCAGCATGCAGATCCGCGGGCGACCGCGCCAGCGCGCGCCCCCACCGGTCGGCCAGTAGTCGAAGGCGGCCGGTCGCGTCGGTGGCCCGGGCCACGTCCAGTGGCCCGGGCACGTCAGTCGCCCGGGCACGTCAGTCGCCCGGGCACGTCAGTCGCCCGGGCACGTCAATGGCCCGGGCACGGCGGTCGCCCGGGCAGGTCAATGGCCCGGGCACGGCAGTCGCCCGGGCACGTCGGTCGCCCGGGCACGTACGTAGCTCGGGCAGATCAGTGGAGCGGGCACGTCAGTGGCCCGCGGTCCGCTCCCGGTCCCGTGCGGTGAACACGGCCTCACGGGCGACCTTGCGGGCGAGGCCCTCGGGGTACCCCCGGCGGGCGACGTGGCCGAGCACCCGTCGGAAGGCCGTCTCCGCGTCGACGCCGCTGAGCCGTTCGGCACGCTCCCGCGCGACGTCGAAGGCGGCTGCTTCCGGGTCCTCCCGCTCGGTGTCGGCCAGGGCCGCGTCGAGCGCCGCGTCCTCGAAACCTCGTTCCCGCAGGTCCCGGCGGATGCGGGCGGGCGCGTGGCGCTTCTCCCGCCGTTCCGCGACCAGGGCCGCGAGCATGGCAGGGTCGTCGAGGAGCCGTTCGCGGCGGGCACGCTCGAGCGTCCGCTCGACGACGGCTGGGGGCCACCCGCGTTCGCCGAGCTTCTCCGCGATCCGGGCCTGTGCCTGTGGGGCCATCGCGGTGGAGCGTCGGACGAAGGCGAGCGCCTCCGCGACGTCGGCTTCGAGGGTCGACGCTGCCGGATCGGGGAGTGCGTCCGCGTCCGCGCGCCGGACGGCGGCATCCGCCTCGGCCTGCGCGGCGAGGCGTGTGGCCTCACGGTCGGTGATCGGTGGCGTCGCCGCGGCCGCTCCGCCGGGTCCCGGCTCCTCCACCGCCTCGGGCGCCGCGCCGGGGGCCTCGCCGGCCGGGGCGGTTCCGGTCGGCGGCCCCACCCGGATCGGATCTCGCTCGATCCCGCGTTCGGCGAGCCACGCCTCGGCGTCCTTGAACGGGGGTGTCGCCGCGTCTCCGGCGCCCACGCCTGGCGCTCCGTCCTCGGCACCCACGCCTACCGCTCCTCGGAGCCGGTGTCCTCGGCCGCACCGTCGACGGCGGCCGGCTCGGCGGCGAGCGGGTCGATGCCGAGCTTGTCCTTGACCTTCTTCTCGATCTCCAGGGCGATGTCGACGTTCTCCTTGAGGAAGAGCCGCGCCTTCTCCTTGCCCTGGCCGAGCTGTTCGCCGTCGTAGGTGTACCAAGCGCCCGCCTTGCGGACGATGTTCTCCTCGACACCGACGTCGATCAGCGAACCCTCCTTGGAGATGCCCTCGCCGTAGATGATGTCGAACTCGGCCTGCCGGAACGGCGGGGCGACCTTGTTCTTGACCACCTTGACCCGGACCCGGTTGCCGACGGCGTCGGTGCCGTCCTTGAGCGTCTCGATCCGGCGGACGTCCAACCGGACCGAGCTGTAGAACTTCAGCGCACGGCCTCCCGGTGTGGTCTCCGGGCTGCCGAACATCACGCCGATCTTCTCGCGCAGCTGGTTGATGAAGACCGCGGTGGTGTTCGACCGCTTCAGGGAGCCGGAGAGCTTGCGCAGCGCCTGGGACATCAGCCGGGCCTGCAGGCCGACGTGGCTGTCCCCCATCTCGCCCTCGATCTCCGCCTTGGGCGTCAACGCCGCCACGGAGTCGATGACGATGATGTCGACCGCGCCGGAGCGCACCAGCATGTCGGCGATCTCCAGCGCCTGCTCGCCGGTGTCCGGCTGCGAGACCAGCATCTCGTTGATGTCGACACCGAGCGCCTCCGCGTAGGTCGGGTCGAGCGCGTGCTCCGCGTCGATGAAGGCGGCGATGCCGCCCGCCTTCTGCGCTTCGGCGATCGCATGCAGGGCCACCGTCGTCTTGCCGGAGCTCTCCGGTCCGTACACCTCCACGACGCGGCCACGCGGGAGCCCTCCGACGCCGAGCGCGATGTCCAGCGAGAGCGCGCCGCTCGGGATCGCGGGCACCAGGACGGCCGTCTGGTCGCCGAGCTTCATCAACGAGCCCTTGCCGAACTGCTTCTCGATGTTGGCCAGGGCCAGGTCGAGGGCCTTTTCCTTGTCCACGTGCGCCTCCGGGTGGGACGGCTCGGTTCGGGAGCGTCTGCTGAGCGGTCGCCGGGACGGCTCCGGCGGACGGTGGGACGCCCTCGCGGGTCGAGGCGCGTCCCCGTCCTGGCCGGTCGCTCCGGGCTCGTCGGGGTCATCGCACCGTACGCGGCCGGTGTGACGCCTTCGACGAGGCACCACCAGCGGCTGTGGACGACCGTGGCGACGACCCACACCGTACCGAACAGACGTTCGCGGTGCGAGCATCCCGAGCGTGGTGGCTCCCCGGCGACCGGCGCGGCAGCGTGCGGCGCGAGTCGCGACTCGCGAGCGCGAGGCACGGGGTTGCCGGATG
>SKTG01000296.1 GCA_007118045.1 Nitriliruptoraceae bacterium | reverse complement strand
CGTGGCGTTCGTGGGGCTGCCGGCGGCCACGGTGACCAGCGCGACCGGCGCCCGGCTGCTTGGTGTCGCCGGACCGGACGCGGTGCTGTGGTGCTTCGCGGCGGCCGGCGTCGTCGTCGCCGTGCTGGCGCGGAGCGTTTGGTCCCTGCTGGTGGCCGCTGCCCTGACAGGCCTGGCGGTCGCGGCGCTCGGGGAGGCGGCCGCTCCGTGGGCGCGCGGCGTGGTGGTCGGTGCACTCACGGCGATCGCCCTGCGGGCGACCCTCGACACTGCCCGCGCCTTGCGCCGACCACTGCATCCCGGCGACGACGCCCGGGTGGTCGGCCGGCATCTGCGCCTGCCACCACGCCTGGTCCAGCTGGTGCAGGTGGCGACCACCATGGGTCTGGGGATCTGGTCGGTCTTGTTGCTGCTACCCGACGAGCTGCTGCCCGGCTGAATGCCGAGGTGAGGGCTCAGCCCCGCGCCACGCTGCTGCCCTGTTGGGTGGCGAGAGGGCTCAGCCCTGCGCGGCGCGGAAGACGTGACCACTGCCGCGGAGCGTTACCCGCCCGGTCGAGGCCGGCACGATGGCCGCCTCGCCCCGCCGCAGCGTCCGTGCCTCGCCGTCGGCCGTCACGGTCACCTCGCCGTCGGTCGCCAGGAGCACCTGCACACCGCCCTCCGGCAGCTCGACCTCGTCACCGGCGAGCTCCGCGTGGGCCAGCTCGAACGCCGGGGTCGCGGTCTCCCAAACCCGCAGCGCGCCGACACCGCGCTCGACCGGCCGGTGGTCGACGGCGGCGGCTGGGTCGAGGACCGTGAGCAGCTCATCGACGTCGACGTGCTTGTCCGTCAGTCCGCCACGTAGCACGTTGTCCGACCGGGCCATGATCTCCACCCCGGTGCCCCTCAGGTAGGCGTGCGGAACCCGTGGTCGCAACGCCAGCGCGTCCCCGGGAGCGAGCCGGCGGGGCTCGAGCAGCAGCGCGACGGCCACCCCGGGGTCCTCCGGGTGGAGCCGGGCGAGCTGACCGATCCACCCGGCGAGGTCACGGAACGTCATCCCGCCGCCCGCCTGACCCGCATCGGCGTCGCGGGCCTCGACCCGGGCCCACGCCTGCGCGATGGCACCCACCAGCGCCGCCCGCTCCGCATCCGGGGTGCGGAGCAGGGCCCCGACGACCGCCGTCAAGGCCGTCGCGCCGCCCTCGTTCAGGCGGCGGCGAGTCTCGGCCATGGCCGGCACATCCAGCCGCGCCAGCACCTCCAGCGTGGCCTCCACCGACCGGAAGCCACACAAGGCGTCGACCGTGGTCAGCGCGTGCAGCAGCTCCGGCTTGGCGACCGGGTCGGGGTAGCGACGCTCCGGGGCGTCGCGCGGCACGCCCCTCGCCTGCTCGGCAGCGTGGCCGCGCGCCGCCTGCTCGTCGTCGGGGTGCACCTGCAGCGACAGCGGACGCTCGATCGCCAGCACCTTGAGCAGGAACGGCAGACCGTGGAGCCCCGAGCTCGACCCCAACCAGGCGGGAGGGTCGGCGGCGATCGCCACATCGAGCGGGAGGCGACGTCCGTCCATGATCACGTCGGCTGGAGCCGTCGGGTGGTCACCAAGCCACAGCTCGGCCTCAGGTCGCTCGGTAGGTCCGTCGCGACCCTGCAGGTCGGCGAGGACGGTCCGCGAACCCCACGCGTAGTGGCGGACGGCACCGATCAGGCGCAGGACCGGCGGCAACGACACGCGTGACCTCCCCCGGGACCCCTCGGTGCCCGTTCCGCGCCGGCCCCTCGGCGCGCCGAGCCACCGCGCCCGTCGGTGGCTCGCGGCGGCGTGACGGTACTCGCGGCCCGGTACCGGCGCTGCGTACAGAGACTGCGCGCCGGGGCCGCCCAGCCGCGACGCGCACCGGAAGCCGCCTACCCGTGACCCACAGTCGCGGCCACACACCGGAAGCCGCGTACCTCGGAGCGACCCGCGGCGCCACGCACCGGAAGCCGCGTACCCGGAGCGACCCGCGGCGCCACGCACCCGAGCCGCCTACCCGAGACCGACAGCCGCAGCCCCGCTCCCCAGCCACCTACCCGGGACCGACCGGCCATGCACCGGAAGCCGCGTACCCCCGGAGCGCCCCTCCGAGCCACCCACCGGAATCCGCCTACCCGGCACCGACCGGACACGAAGCACACCGGAAGCCGTCTACCCGGGACCGACCAGCCGCGGCCACACGCCGCGACGACGTCGCGGACGGATCGCCTTCGATCAGAGCTGGTCGCGCAGCTCGTCGAGGCGCGCCCGAACCTCGCGCAGCCTGTCGGTCGTGCGCGTCAGATCGTGGCCGGCGAGCTCCCGGTCGGCGAGCCGTTCCGTGAGCACCTCGACCTCGAGGGTGAGCAACTCCACCTCGGTGCGGACGCGCTGGACGGACTCGAGCGAGCCGAACGGGCGGGCGAGCAACGCCTCGTGGAGCAGCTTGCGCGCCCGTTCGTCCCGGTGCAGCAGCTCCGCGTCGGCATCCGCCCGGGCGAGCACCTCCTCCACGTCGGGGACCGCGCGGTCGAGGGGCAACGACGCCAGGACGTCCTCGAGGCGCGTGAAGGCCTCGTCGTGCCGGACCCACCGCGGCGTCGCGCCGTCCCCGGGCTCCTGCTCGTGAGCGGTCACCGCGTCGCTCCTCGTCCGAGGGGCGAGGGTACCGCGCAGGGGTCGCCCGTCGCCGGAGGAGGTTGGCCGCGCGCTCGTCGCTACGGCACCCTTGCCCCATGGATCACATCCCATCCCCCAAGGAACTCCGCACCGCTGGCCGCGCCTGCACCTTCCTCGCCTACGCCGCGGGGTTGGCCGGCGTCGCCGCCGGCACCCTCGTGCTGCGCGACGGCGAGCTCGCGTTCGCCATCATCCTGTGGACGATCACGTTCGCCGTGGGGGCCGCGTTGATGGGGGTGTCGCTGCTGATCCGCGCGTTCTCGGGCATCGCCTCGCAGCTCACACGGATGGAGTCGGACCTGCGGGTCCTGGCCGACGACCACGCGCGGCAGGCCGGTCACGCGCCCCCCACCGACCGGGACCCGTGGTTGCGTCACTGACTCCGAGGTGGGTCGAGCACCGGGGGCGGAGGCGGCTCGATCGGGGTCACGACCCGCCGCGACCCCCAGCGGACGCCGGTCCCGATCAGCCCGATGACGCCGAGGAGCCCGATCGCGCCCGAGGGGGTGAAGATCACGAACTCCTCGTTGACCACCCGGAGGATGCCCCCGAGGTCGGCGAGCAACGTCGGGACGGCGTAGGTGAGCAGCACCGCTCCGGCGACCTCGGGGCGTAGGCGTGGAGCCACCCACAGCAGCGCGGCGACCACGACGGCGCTGGCGACGCTGCTGACGGCTTCCAGGCCGGCCAGCTCCGAGGCCTCCGTCTCGACGTAGCGGCGCGGCGCGCCAGGTGGGGCGAACGCCGTCTGCTGGAACGCCGCCGGCAGCCAGGCGATCACCGCGATGGCGACGTACCAACCCACCGGGCCGGGAGCGGCGACCCGCCAGGCGTGGCGCGGACGGGCCAGGAACGCGGTGATCCCGGCCGCGAGCGACAGCAGCCACGCCAGCACGCCGCCGAACCGCTCGAGCCAGGTCGAGACCGGGACCTCCCCGGTCAACGCCGGCAGGGTCATGACCGTGACGACGTTGCGCAGGCCCGCGACGCCCAGCAGCACCATCGCGGTCACCAGGACGGCGGCTCCCCGCCTGGCGGACCCGCGTGCGAGCAGCACCGCTCCGGCAAGCCACGGCAGCGCCCAGCCGATCGCCCACAACCAGCGCAACCACGGCGCGTCGGCGATCGGTCCCGCCGCCAGCATCGTGGCGGGGAGCTGCCGCTGCGCGAGCCCGAACAACGCGAGCTGGACCACGGCGACCGACGTCGCCAGGACCACGGCGGTCCAACGCATGCGTCCTCCCCGGGCGGAGGGCCCGTCAGGGTACAAAGGGCGGCCCCCAGGTGATCCGCGCACGGTCCCGGCGCCGGGGCACCGCGACACGCTCGTGCGCGAACCCGAGCCTCGCGTCGGGACGGCGGGCGGCGGCGCCGTCGCGGACCGTCAGGTGCACCCCCGTGCAGCCGGTGACGACCAGGCGCTGCGCGGCCACGGCGGCCAGGGCACGACCGAGCCCGAGGCCCAGGTCCGTCGACGCGACACCGAGGAAGTCGAGGTAGCCGCTGGGCGCCTCTTCCCGACGTGGGATCAACCCACCGTCAGGACGGCGCGACCTCGGACCTCCCGCTCCCGCATGGCTTCGACCGTTCCACGCAGCTCCTCCCACGATCGGACGGAACCGATCTGCGGCACGAGCCGGCCATCGCCGGTCATGCGGGCGAGGGTGCGCAGGTCCTCGCCCCGCGTCTCCTGCGGGTGCGCGTGGAAGAACCCGACCATCTTGGCGAGCGGCGCCGCGGCGAAGTCGCGGAACGACAGCGACGCCTCACCGGCGAGGTTGCCGTAGGTCGCCACCGTTCCGCCCGGGGCGAGCCGGCCGATCGCGGCCTTCAGGACCGGTCCCCCGACCGCGTCGAGCACGAGGTCGAACGGGCCGAGCCCCTCGTCGTCGAGATCGGTGACGACGGGGTCCGCCCCCAGCCGGCTGGCCAGCGGTGCGCGGTCCTCGGCCGAGACCTGCGCGGACACCTCCGCGCCCCCGGCGAGCGCCAGCTGGATGGCGAACTGGCCGACACCGCCGGTCGCTCCGGTGATCAGCACGCGCCGGCCGAGGATCGGGCCGGCGACGCGTAGGGCCCGGAGGGCCGTGAGTCCGGCGATCGGGAGAGCGGCGGCCTGCTCGAAGCTCACCTCGTCGGGCAGCGGCGCCACGACGTCGGTCGGCAGCGCGATCCGCTCCGACCAACCCGCGCCCTCGGCGATGCACACGACCCGGGTCCCCTCGCCCGGACCGCTGCCGTCGGCGGCTGGCCGGACGACGACCCCGGCCAGGTCCTGACCCGGCCGCCAGTCCCGGTCGCGGAGCTGCAGCAGGAACAGCTCGCCGCGGTTGATCGCGACGGCCCGGACCTCGATCAGGGCCTCGTCGTCCACGGGGGTCGGCTCGGGGAGATCGTCGGCGAAGCGCAGACCACCGGGGGCATCCGGGTCGGTGACGTAACCGTGCATGTTGGCTCCGTGTCGGCCACCCCCGGGGGCGGGCCGGGTCAGCCTCCCGGGATCCGACACTCCCGGGAGGCGATTCGGGTCAGCGCCCCGGGAGCTCGGCACCCCGGGGGTCGGTCCGGGTCAGCACCCCGGGAGGCGGTCCAGGAGGTAGCGCTCGAGCTGGTCGATCGCCACCCGGTCCTGGTGCATGGTGTCGCGGTCGCGGACCGTCACGGCTCGGTCGTCGAGGGTGTCGAAGTCGACGGTCACGCAGTACGGCGTGCCGATCTCGTCCTGCCGCCGGTACCGGCGCCCGATCGACTGGGTCTCGTCGTACTCGCACATCCACCGCGTCTTGACGAGGTCGAAGACCTCCCTGGCGACCGGGGTGAGCGTCTCCTTCTTCGACAGCGGCAGGACGGCCACCTTGTACGGCGCGAGGCGCGGATCGAGTTCGAGCACGGTGCGCCGCTGCAGCTCCCCCTTGGCGTCGGGCGCCTCCTCGACGCGGTAGGCGTCGAACAGGAAGGCGAGGGTGGAGCGGGTCGCTCCGGCCGCAGGCTCGATCACGTAGGGGTGGTAGCGCCGGTCCTCGACCTGGTCGTAGTAGGTCAGGTCCTGTCCGCTCGCCTCCTGATGAGCCTTGAGGTCGAAGTCGGTGCGGTTGGCCAGACCCTCGAGCTCGGACCAGCCCATCGAGGCGTCCGGGAAGTAGTACTCGACGTCGACGGTGCGCTTCGCGTAGTGCGAGAGCTCGTCCGCGGCGTGCTCGCGGATACGCAGGTTCTCGCGCCGGATCCCGAGCTGCACGTACCAGTCGAGCCGCTCGTCGATCCAGTACTGGTGCCACTGCTCGTCGCTGCCCGGCTCGACGAAGTACTCCATCTCCATCTGCTCGAACTCGCGCGTCCGGAAGATGAAGTTGCCCGGCGTGATCTCGTTGCGGAACGACTTGCCCATCTGGGCGATGCCGAACGGTGGCTTCTTCCGGCTCGTGCGCTGCACGAGACCGAAGTTCACGAACATGCCCTGCGCGGTCTCGGGTCGCAGCCACGCCGCGGAGTTCTCCGACTCGACCGGCCCCACGTTGGTCTTGAACATCAGGTTGAAGTGCTTCGGATCGCCGAGCTCGTTCCTGCCGCACGACGGGCACG
>SKTG01000054.1 GCA_007118045.1 Nitriliruptoraceae bacterium | reverse complement strand
GGCCGGACCGCGCTGCCGAGGCCGCCGCGCCCGGTGAGGCCGCCGCGAGCGGTGAGGCCGCCGCGCCCGGTGAGGCCGCTGCGTCCGGTGAGGCCGCTGCGACCGGTGAGCCTGCCGCGACCGGTCCGGTCGCTGCGACAGGTGAGGCCGCTGCGACCGGTGAGCCTGCCGCGACAAGTGAGCCCGCCGAGGGCACCGACGACGACCTGACCACCGTCCAGGCCCACTGGGACGGTGTGCTCGAGGGGCTCAAGGGCAGCTCCCGCCGCCACCACGCCATCTTCGAGCCGGCCGTCCCCGTCAACGTGGGTCGCGGCATCCTGACCCTGCGGTACGGCCGGCGCCATGCCTCGTTCCACGCGGTGCAGGCTCGGACCGGCGAGCTGAGCGGTGCCCTGAGCGCGGCGCTGGAGCGCGCCTGCGGGTTGCGGCTGAGGATCGACGTCAAGGTGGAAGGTGACGACGAGCGCCGTCGTCCCGTCCCTCCGTCGGTCACCCCGGAGGACGCGCGCACCGCCGTCGACGACGGGCCGGTGGCCGAGAACGACGAAGCGTCGCAGGTCCGCGAGGCCGAGCAGGGCGGCCCGACCGGCGAGGTGGACGTGGATGCACTGCTGCGCACCGAGCTCGGAGCCCGCCTGGTCGACGAGCAGCCACCCCCCGGCATGCGTCCCGAGTGACCCCGGCGAGGGCGGCTGAGCGACCGGGGGGTCTCCCGGGCGTCGACGTCGGGACGTCGGGGCATCGGGGCATCGGGGCGTCGGGGCGTCGGGGCATCGGAACGGACGGCGCGGCCGGGGGCCGCCTTGCCCCGTGGGAGCGCAGGTGGCCGCCGGGTACGCTCCATGGCCCGAGCCACGGCGCCGCTGCCCGTTGCCGGTCCGTTCGACGGGCCGCTGCGGATGCGAACGCCGGACCGATCCGGAGGCGGCGAACGCGTGTACGAGGGAGCCGTCCAGGACCTGATCGACGAGCTCGGCCGTCTCCCCGGCGTCGGGCCGAAGAGCGCGCAGCGGATCGCGTTCCACCTCATGCAGGCGGACACGGCCGACGCGAGCCGGCTCGCCGAGGCCATCACCCAGGTCAAGGCGACGGTGCGCTTCTGCCAGCGCTGCTGGAACATCAGCGAGGCGGAGGAGTGCCGCATCTGTCGGGATCCGCGACGCGACGAGGCCGTCGTGTGCGTCGTCGAGGAGGCCCGTGACGTCGTGGCCATCGAGCGCACCCGGGAGTACCGCGGGCGCTACCACGTGCTCGGCGGGGCCATCTCGCCGATCGACGGTGTCGGCCCGGACGAGCTGCACGTGAAAGAACTGCTCGGCCGACTCGACGACGAGCCGGTGGAGGAGTTGATCCTGGCCACGAACCCGAACGTCGAGGGCGAGGCCACGGCCTCCTACCTCTCCCGCCTCGTGACCCCGCTCGGGGTCCGGGTCACCCGACTGGCGAGCGGCCTGCCCGTCGGCGGTGACCTCGACTACGCCGACGAGGTCACCCTCGGGCGGGCGTTCCTCGGTCGCCGTGAGCTCGGCGTCTGACCGG
Organism: Nitriliruptoraceae bacterium; assembly: GCA_007118045.1. Taxonomy (GTDB): domain Bacteria; phylum Actinomycetota; class Nitriliruptoria; order Nitriliruptorales; family Nitriliruptoraceae; genus SKTG01. Next base: position 4,724 of record SKTG01000054.1, on the reverse strand, counting down.
GTCCGGCCCCCTCGAGGTGCGCTGCGAGCTCGGCTGTGACGTGGCGCGACGGCCGCCGGCCCGAGGTGGCCCGGGCCGGCGGCCGTCGCGCATGTGCCCCGCGAACGGTCAGGGCGTGACGGTCACCACGCGTCCGTTCTCGAACGCGTCGACGGTGGCGTAGATCGTCTCGCGTCGGCCCTGCCGCACGATCTCGATCGCGGTCGGGTTGCCGAGCTCCACCACGGTCGAGACCTCCCCGCCGCGGATGCGGCTGATGCGGCCCTGCGAATCGTCCTCGAAGTCGACGACCAGCTCCGTGACGTAGATCGTGCCATCGTTGGCGACGGCGAGATCCGTCGCGTAGGTCAGGCCGTCGGCGACCAGGCTGACGTCACCCGTCGAACGGTGCACCCGGAAGACCGCGCCGGCACCCTCCTCCTCGGGGAACCCGGGGAGGGCGGAGACGTAGTAGTGCCCGTCGGGTCCGACCTCGACGTCGGTCGGCACCGGTTCGCCGTCGTAGACCAGACCGACGGCGCAGTCGGGCAGGCCCATGAACGCGGCGGCGTCAGGGGTGATCGTCTGCTCGATCGGCGGAAGCACGGCGAGGGCGGAGACACGGCCGTTCGCCCGTACGCGCACGATCGAGTTCGCCCCGGCGTCCGCGACGACGCGGTCGGCCCCGTCGATGGCCACCGAGTAGGGGTTGGAGAAGACCTCGCCCGGGTAGCGCTCGCTCGGCGGGAACTCGACCCCCTCGAACTCGGCGGCGCAGTCGTCCGGCAGGTCCCGGAAGCCGTACTCGTTGACAGCGTCGGGGTTGGCGGCCTGCTCGAACGCACCCAGGGAGGCCGTCTGGGTCCGCCTGCCGGAGGGCAGCAGCCGTTGCAGCGTGGTGTCGGGTGCGACGGCCTCGCTCTCGGGGAACTCCGTCAGCGTGAACGCGACGTCGTTGCCACGGGCGTCGACGCCGGGCAGCGCCAGCCCGGCGCCCTCGACGATCGTGCTGCGGTTGCCCTGCCGGTCGATCGAGCTCAGCTGCCCGGCGAACGCTTCGGCGACGTAGATGGTGTCGTTCTCGCCGACCGCGAGCCCGAGCGGGGTGATGAAACCGTCCTCCACTGTCTCCACCACCGGCTCGGCGCTGGCTGGTGCGACCACGCCGAGCGCGATCGCCGCCACGCCGATCCCCACCGCGATCCGGTGTCGTCCTCTGGTTCTCCTCATCGTCGTCTCCACATCAGGGGGCCCCTGGGCCTCACCTCGCCGTTGCGGCCCCGTCGAGGGCGCGGCTGCTGCCGGCCGGGCGGGACGTTGGACCGGGGAGCTTGAGGCGAGGTTGGCTCTCGGTTGTCGACCGTGCCGGCTGGTGTGCCAGCGGGACCCGTCCGCGTACCATCGGAGCCTGCTGCGCCGCGCCGTGGCTGGAAGCCGCCACCGCGGCGCCGCCCTCTGCGCGGCCCGTCCGTGCGGCCCGTCCGTGCGGCCGTCGAGCCGACCCGTTCACCCCGAGGAGCCGGGACCCCCGTGAGCATCGTGGTCCAGAAGTACGGCGGCACGTCCGTCGGTGACGTCGACCGGATGAAGCGCGTCGCCGACCGTGTCGCGCGCACCCACCGCGACGGCAACCAGACCGTCGTGGTCGTGTCCGCCATGGGCAAGACCACGGACGACCTGGTGTCGATGGCGTCGCGCATCAGCGAACGTCCGCCCGAACGCGAGCTGGACATCCTGCTGACCTCGGGGGAGCGCATCTCGATGTCGCTGCTGGCCATGGCGTTGCACGACCGCGGGGTCCCGGCGAAGTCCTTCACCGGCTCGCAGGCGGGCATCATCACCGACGCCGTGCACGGCAAGGCCCGCATCATCGACATGACCCCCGGGCGCGTCCAGGAGGCGCTGGACCAGGGCAGCGTGGTGATCGTCGCCGGCTTCTCGGGCGTCAGTCAGGACACCAAGGACATCACCACGCTCGGGCGCGGAGGGTCCGACACGACGGCGGTCGCGCTCGCCGCGGCGCTGGGTGCCGACGTCTGCGAGATCTACACGGACGTCGACGGCGTGTTCACGGCCGACCCTCGCATCGTCCCCGGTGCCAAGAAGCTGGACCACGTCAGCTACGAGGAGATGCTCGAGCTCGCCGCACAGGGCGCCAAGGTGCTGATGGTCCGCTCGGTCGAGTTCGGCCGCAACCACGGGGTGCGTATCCACGTACGGTCGTCGTTCAGCTACATGGCCGGCACGTGGGTCGGTCCGGAGGAGGACAAGGTGGAGGACGCGATCATCTCGGGTGTCGCCCACGACACCTCGGAGGCGAAGCTGACCGTCCAGGGCGTCCCGGACCGGCCGGGCGTCGCGTCGCGGCTGTTCTCGACGCTGGCGGAGGAACAGGTCAACGTCGACATGATCGTGCAGAACGTCTCCTCCGAGGGCCGGACCGACATCTCCTTCACGATGCCCCGCGGCGAGGCCGGCAACGCGCGCGGCGTCCTCGAGGCCCTGGCGGACGAGATCGGGGCGGAAGGTGTCCGGGTCGACGAGGACATCGCCAAGGTCTCGCTCGTGGGTGCCGGCATGAAGACCCACCCGGGCGTCGCGGCGAAGATGTTCGGCGCGCTCTCGGCTGCCGGCGTCAACATCGAGATGATCTCCACCTCGACGATCCGGGTCTCGGTGGTGGTGGCCAAGGACGACGTGGAGACGGCGGTGCAGGCCGTGCACGCCGTCTTCGGGTTGGGTGACGATCCGTTGCCCGAGGAGGTCCACTGATGGGTGTCAAGGTCGCGGTCGTCGGTGCCACGGGTGCCGTGGGCCGGGAGATGCGTCGCCAGCTCGACCTGCGCGGCTTCCCGCTCGATGGCGAGCCCGTCTTCCTGGCCTCCGAGCGCTCCGCCGGTACCAAGCTGCCGTGGCGCGACGGCGAGATCGAGGTCCGGGCGGTCGGTGCGGACGCCTTCGACGGAGTGGACATCGCGCTGTTCTCGGCCGGCGGCGGCCGCTCGCGCCAGTGGGCGCCGGTCGCCGTGGAGCGAGGTGCCACCGTCATCGACAACTCCTCGGCGTTCCGCATGGACGACGACGTCCCGCTCGTGGTCAGCGAGGTCAACCCGGAGGCGCTGCGGCGGCGCCGTTCCGGCATCGTCGCCAACCCCAACTGCACCACGATGGTGCTGATGGTCGCCGTGAAGCCGCTCCACGACGCCTTCGGGCTCACGGACGCGGTGGCGACCAGCTACCAGGCCGCCGGCGGCGCCGGCCAGGGCGGCATCGAGGAGCTGCTCGAACAGGTCGCCAAGCTCGTCGGGGACGCCGACCGGCTGCGCTCCGACGGCGCCACGGCGGAGGCCGCGGTGGACCCGGAGGCCTTCTCCAAGGCGATCGCGTTCAACGTGCTCGCCCACTGCGGCAGCTTCACGGAGGAGCGCTACACCGACGAGGAGTGGAAGCTCGTCGACGAATCGCGCAAGATCCTCGAGCTCCCCGCGCTGCGCATGGCCCCCACCTGCGTGCGTGTCCCGGTGGTCGTCGGTCATGGCATCGCCGCGCGCCTGACCTTCGCCGAGCCGGTGGACCGCGACGCGGCCATGGACGTGCTGGCCGGCGCGCCGGGGCTCGTGGTCGAGGACGGCACGGGTCGTGACGGCGAGCCGCTCGCCTACCCGACGCCGCTGGCGGCCGCCGGCCGCGACGAGGTGTTCGTCGGTCGGGTCCGCCAGGACCTCGCGGACCCCCACAGCCTCAACCTGTTCGTGGTCGGGGACAACCTGCTGAAGGGTGCGGCCCTCAACGCCGTGCAGCTCGCCGAGCTGGTCGCCGCCGAAGGCTGAACGCGATCAGGGACGCTCGGGCGCGTCGCGGGCGCAGGTGCACGGGCTCGCCCCGCACTTGGGGCAGCCCGAGCCGTAGCGCTCACGCACGGCAGCGGCCAGGTCGACCTCGCACAGCTCCGCGAGGCTGACCAGCCACGCGAGCACGTCGGTGAACTCCTCCACCCGTTGCGCGTGACCCTGTCGACGGATCGCCCGCGAGAGCTCCCCGACCTCCTCGACGAACCAGCCGAACGTGCCGTCGACGCCACGCTCGTGGTCCTGGCGACCGTAGGTGGCCGCGATGGTCCGCTGCAGTTCGGCGAGGTCCATGGAGCTCCCTGGGGCCTTCGGGTGGATGCCGACGGCCGGGACCACGACGGGCGCGCGGCCCAGGGGACCGCGCGCCCGTCGGTGTGTCCGCGCGAGTGGTCGGGATGGGCGGATTCGAACCGCCGGCCTCCTCGTCCCGAACGAGGCGCGCTAACCAAGCTGCGCTACATCCCGCCGATGCGCGAGGTGCCCCGCGAGCGGAGCGGGCGGGAGCGTACCCCGCGGCCGAGGGTGCCGCGAACCCGTACCGGGCCCTCGTGCCCCTCCGAGCCGAGGCCGTCGGAGACGACCGCAGCACCGCAGGTGATCGTCGAGGCGGCGATCAGCCGGTGAGCTCCAGCAGGGTCGCCTCGGGCCGGCAGGCGAAGCGGAACGGGGCGTACCGGCTGTGCCCGAGCCCGGCCGAGACGTGCAACCAACGGTCCCGGTAACGCGGTGCACCCCGCGCCCGGTCCAACGGCAGGTCGCAGTTGTCGACCAGTGCGCCGACACCCGGGAGCCGGACCTGTCCCCCATGGGTGTGTCCGGAGAGCAGCAGGTCGTGGCCGGCGTCCACGAGCACGTCCAGCGCCGCCAGGTAGGGCGCGTGGACCAGACCGAGGT
>SKTG01000390.1 GCA_007118045.1 Nitriliruptoraceae bacterium | reverse complement strand
GGCCCCCGGCGACCGACGTGATCAGCCGATCGTGGGCGATGTCCCACGCGATGGCGGTGACGTTCACCGTGACGTCGGGGTACTCCTCGGTGAAGCGCTCACCGAGGATGTTCATCGCCTCCCCCTCCGCGCCCATCCCCCAGACCTCGATGTTGCCCGAGAGCGCGCTCGTGTCGACCTCCGCGGCCGGCTCGGCGGTGAGTTCGTCGTTGGTTCCGCAACTGGCGACCGCCATCGCGAGAGCGAGGGAGAGCGCGGCAACGGCGATGCGGCGCGGATTGATGGCTGACATCGGCAACCTCCTGCTGCTGCTGATCCGGATCGTCGCGTCCGGCGCTGGGCGTGCCGGCGTCGTGGACGACGGGCGGAACACCTCCGATGATGACCCCCGGCCGTGACCCCAGCGTGACGCTGGCGTGACGCGGGCGACGGAGGGCTCAGTCAGCACCCTCGAGGGGCCGAGGAGTCACCGTTGGACGCTCCTCGAGGAAGCGGCGGACCGTTGCCAGGACGGCATCGATGTCGGTGAGGGTCGTCGTCCGCCGGAAGCCTGTCGACAGGTCGGTGGTCTGACGGACGTCGACGCGCAGCGGCGCCGACGAGTCTGGCTCGGACCAGACGCGCAGAAGCAGGAGACTGACCGGTGAGGTGTGCATGACCCCAGCGTCGCAACCGTGCGTGACGGTGGCGTTACACGCCCTCGTCGAGGAGCCGCTGCAGGCGAGGGGTCGGCTCGAGCTGGAGCTCGCGCTGCAGCAGCAGGCGGTACTGCGCGAACTCACGCAGCGCCTCGGAGACGTTGCCCTCTGCGAGGTGCACCCGGATCAGGGCAGCCCGGGGGCTCTCTCGCAGCGGGTCGGCCTTGATCGCCGCCTGCGCAGCCGAGGCAGCATCCCCGAAGGCACCCTCGGCACGCAGGTCGTCGGCCAACACCTCCAACGCATGCAGCCGCCGTTGATGCCAGGCCTCCGCCTCGACGATCACCCAGTCCTCGTACCAGTCCGGCAGGATGTCGGCCGACAGTGCATCCACCTCGGTGGCTGCCGAGCGGTGGACCGTCAGAGACTCATGGGGCCCGACCAGCCGGCGTGCGATGGCTTCCGACTCCCACAGGTCCACCATGATCCGCTGCGAGATCCCGACCTGGGCGGTGGTCACCGCCAACGCCGAGCGTGCCGCCTGATCGAGGCGCGCCAAGGTCGAACGCAGACTGGAGTGCGCATGTTCCGCACTGGCGTCAGGCCACAGGACCCCCGCGGCGAGCCTGCGCTTCACGGGCTGCTTCCGCAGCGCGAGGAACGCCATCAGACGTTGCGGGCCCTCAGCGAGCGCGATGTCGACCCGACCGTCGGACAGCCCGAAACCCCCGAGCAGCGACAGCCTCGGCGTCCTGTGCGTGGGAGCATCAGGATCATTCGCACGTCCAGACGCCGCTACCACTCCCTCTCTCTCCCCGCGCGGATGCTCTCATGCCAAGCTACCAAAGCCGGCCGAGTACTGGCAGTGTGTCCGAGACCACCGTGCCCCGAACCAAACGCCTCTGAAGGTCTTCTGTGTGGAGCCCCCCAGCAGGAGAGGCAGGGCGCAGGGAGGGCGGTCGGAACCCTCGCCCGCGGCCCTACCCGCTGTCGAGAGGGCGATCGAACTACGGGCAACTTGCTGCATGAATTGCTGGGAGCAGAGCGGTCGGCAGACCCCGTGCGCATCCCGGTCGCCTGCGGTCCTCGCGAACGACCGCGTTGCAGACGCGTATAGGAGCTTCTTCGATCGCCGACGAGTCGACGGCCCGGTGCCCATAACCGCTTCGCCGGCAGCGCACTGCCCGAGGAGGACAACGCGGGCCGAGGCAGTCCCCAGAATGCGGTTCGTCGGGCCATGGGCCGCACTGCGGCCAGCGGGGTGGCGAGACGTGCGGGGGCAGCAACGGGCGTTGTCCGCTGGTTGGCCCACCGTGTCAGTGATGCTGGTGATGGGGTGATCGGGGTCGGGGTCCGGCGCGCGGGTCAGCTGCGGGTGGAACCGCCGCGTCGGGGTAGGTGGTCGGGCTTGACGGCACCAGCAGGCTGGGCACGCGGGGTCGGGCGATGACCGTTCTGCTTCTCGGCGGCCTTGGGTGGTTCGACCGGTTCAACGGGGTCGGCCTGAGCCGCATCGGCTTCATCGGTCGGCACCGGATCGGCATCGTCGGTGTTCGATTTCCGTAGGGGAAGCCCAATCAGGGGTTCCTCGGTTCGCTCGTGCGAGAGGCGGCGCTCGTTGCGGTCCGTCCGAGTTCCAGATCGACGATCGCCTGCTCGCCAACCACGACTAGGTGCTGGGATCGTTTCCGTGCTCCCTGATCGGCAACAGCCGGACTCGAACCCGCTGCTCCTCGATGACCACGATGGCTCCGCCCTGCAGGTCCGACTCGACCGAGGCGAGGTTGGCTTGCAGCAGCGCGGCCTGCTCCCGAGGCCGCCGGCCGGTCTGCCGGTGGAACAGCACGGCCGAGGGCTTCGCCGCCTGCTGTGAGGCCAGCAGGCCCCCGAAGTCCGTCTCCGCTGCTACGACCACCCGTTGCTCCCGGGCAGCGTGCTCGAGGATGTCCACATCCGGGGCGTTCAGGCGAATCACCTCGCCGACGTGGACCGCGTCGTGACCGGCGGTGCGCAGCACCTGAACCACGACCGGCGACATGCTCGCGTCGACGAGGAACCTCATCCCACCGGACGCAGTGGCAGCTCACGCTCACGGACCGCCTCGGCGGCGTAGCGCAGGGCTGCAGCGATGTCGTCGGCTTCCAGATACGGGAAGTCGGCCAGGATCTCATCGACGCTCATTCCATCAGCGACCATGCCGACCACGGTTGCCACGGGCACCCGCAGTCCACGGATGCAGGGCACACCCCCAAGCACCTTGGGATCGGTCGAGATCCGCTCGAACGTCATGGCCATCCTCCTCGCCAGGTCAGCCTACGTCCTATCGACGCCGTCAGACCGGGAATTGTGCGCGCCTGTGGATCACCACGCCTGACCAGCGACCCGTGCGCAGCGGGGACTCGCGCGCGGGTAGTCGACGACGTTCGGCTCTGGGCAGACGGCCAGCCGTACGCGGTTCGGCGCCGCGTAGGGCCGGCTGGCTGGTCGACCGTGGGGCGGTTTCGAGGCCTATCGCGCTTCCGCGAAAGGGCGTGGCCGTGGGGGATTGGCCTGCCAGTGGGGCACCGGAGCGCCGGGTCGCGTCGAGGCATCGGAGGCCGGTTCTCGTTTCGTCGATCCGTTGGCGGACGTCCTCGACAGCCCGGGGCCCTACTAGGCGGTGATGGCGACGCCGCAGGCGGCTATGGACGATCCGAGCCGCGAGCGATCCCGCATCGTCGTCAGGGGAGGGGTCTGGCGAGAGCTGAGGGCTGGCGATGGTCACCGAGCGTCGGCGACGCATGGGGCAATGCATTCGACAGAGATGCGGCTCACGCGATCGGCTGTGACGGGATCAGCCCGACCGGGACGCGTACCCATACGTCCAGCGACTGCGTGCTGAGCGCTTGCGGGAGGGCTTCGTGCCGGCTCCGTCGCTGTGCACGATGGCAGGGCGAGACCTCGGAGGCTGGGAGCGCACCCGGTTCGAAGAAGTCGCCGTGATCCAACGCGAGCGAGACCCCTCGTAGCCTGCGCTACAGGGGAGTGGGGGTCGATCTGTCTGAGTTTACGTAATGTATCTTATGGGCGAACCAGGGAAGCGGACGTGGCCCGCCTGGCCCTCGCCGAGCCTGCTGGACGACGACCGCGTCCCGTGCCGAGCACCACGGCGTCCCGTGCCCAGCACCACTGGCCCCGACGTCACCACGCGCCCCGACGTCAGCGGCCACGGGAGGCACGTCAGCGGCCACTGGAGGCTGCGTCTCCAGTCTCATGGCCTGCCCGCCGAAGCTCAGGACACCGCCCTTCGCAACGGGTCGACTCGCTGACGGGCGCAGCCGACGCGGAGCCGGTCGTGGAACCCAGACAGACCAGGAACGTGATCATCATGCTCGCGATGGGCGTCGCGCTGCTGGCCACCCAGGTCCTGGGCATCGGTCTCGGCGCGCTACCGATGCTGCTCGCCATCGTCGTCCTGTGTGCCGGCGCAGGTGTCGCGGCTCGCCACATCTCCCGCAAGATCGGGTATCCCGTCGCGGTCATCTGCCTCGTCGGGGGCGCCAGCAGTTACGTGCTGTTGACCATGAACGCGGCGGAGGGGCTCGCTGGGCTCGCGGACGCGCTGCTGGCCGGGGTCATCATGCTGTTCTTGGTGCTGCCCGGGACTGTGCTGCTGGTCAGCATGGTGATCGTGGACGTGTGGCGGCGTACCCGCGCCGATCCTCCTGCGTGAACGTCGGGGAAACAGGTCCGGAGGGTCCGGATCGGTCCTGAGCCCGTGACGTGGTCACTCGACCCTTGAGCGGTCGCGACGCGCGTGACAGGCTGTCACCCTCGCGGGATCGGCGGAGGCAGCATGCGGGTGCTGGTCACGGGTGGCACGGGGCACGTGGGCGCGCACATCGTTGCGGCCCTGCTCGACTCGGGTCATGCCGTCCGCGTGCTCGCCCGGAACCCGGAACGGGTCGGGGCGGCCCTGGGCCCGCTCGGTCGCACGGCCGACGACGTCGAAACCGTCGGAGGTGACGTGCTCGATGGTCGCGACGCGCTCGCCGCGGCGCTGGACGGGGTCGACGCCCTGCTGCACGGGGCCAACGTCTACAGCCTGAACCAGGCCGATGCCGAGCGGATGCGCGAGGTCAACGTCGACGGCACGTGTTCGGTGCTCCAGCTGGCTGCTGAGTGCGGGCTCGCACCGATCGTGCACGTCTCGTCGTACGTCGCTCTGATGCCGTGCGAAGCGCCGATGACCTCCGCCACGCCCACAGGAGACCCGGAAGGTCCCTACCTGGAGTCCAAGGCCGAGGCCGAACGGATCGCTCTCGGGTTGGCGGAGCACGGCGCTGAGGTCGTCGTCACCAACCCGGGGTTCGTCCTCGGGCCCCACGACCCCTACCTCGGCGAGAGCACCGGGATCCTGCACTCCCTGCTCACCGACCCGGTCTCCTCGGACGTGCCTGGAACGTTCCCGGTGGTCGATGTGCGGGACGTCGCCGTCGCCCACGCTCGCATCTTCGATCTGGAACGGCCTGCCCCCCGTTACCTGCTCGCGGGTCGGCCGATCGCTTACGCCGAGCTGCGTGACCTCGCGCGCGAGGTCACCGGGCGACGTCTGCCCCTCGTCCCAACGCCGACGCCCCTGGTCCGGTTGGTCGGACGCGTGGCCGACGTGGCCCAACGTCGCGGCATCGATCCAGGCTTCTCTTCGATGAACGTGTACTCGCTCGAGCACGGTGTCCCCGTCGATGACGGCGCGGACCAGGAGGCACTCGGGTTGCGATGGCGTCCGATGGCCGAGACGATCGGCGACACGATCACGTGGCTGTACCGGGCCGGCCACCTCTCCGACCGGCAGGCCGGAAAGCTCGCCGCCGCCTGACCGTCGCTCCGGGGCCGACGGTGCCGTGGCTCCCAGGCGCCCGGTGTGCGGAGACGTCGGGATGGCCCGCGTGACACGATGGTCCTCGCGAAGCAGGTCGACCGATAGGCAGCGACCGTGGAACAGCTCGATGTCGGCGGGCTCCGCATCGCCTTCGAGATGACCGGCGCCGGTCCCCCGCTCGTGCTGCTGCACGGAGGGCTCGGCGACCACCGGGTCTGGCGTCGGCAGCTCGACACGTTCGCCGATGCCTGGACCGTCGTGGTCTGGGACGCACCAGGGTGCGGCGGGTCGTCGGACCCGCCCGGGACGTTCGGCCTGAGCGACTACGCCGATTGCCTCGCCGGGTTGGTCACCGGCCTGGGTCTGGTCCGGCCGCACGTGCTGGGTCTGTCGTTCGGGGGCGGCTTGGCGATCGCGCTGTCTGACCGCTATCCGGACCTGCCGCGCTCGTTGGTCCTGGCATCCGCCTACGCGGGCTGGGCCGGATCGCTCCCGCCAGAGGAGGTCGACCGGCGACTGAGCATGGCCACGGCCGACGCGGAGCGTCCTCCCGAGGAGTGGGTCGAGCACTACCTGCCCACCTTCTTCGCCTCCGAGGTGGACCAGGAGGTCATCGACGACACCGTCGCGATGATGCTCGACACCAGGCCGGCGGGGATGCTGCCCATGCTGCGAGCCTTCGCCGAGGCCGATCTCCGGTCCGTGCTCCCCGGCATCTCGGTCCCGACGCTGCTGCTCTACGGCGACGCGGACGTGCGTGCCCCCCTGCCCGTCGCCGAGGGCCTGCACGCCGCGATCCCCACGTCCCAGCTCGTTCTGCTGCCCGGGGTCGGACACGTCCACAACCTCGAGGCACCCGAGCGCTTCGACGAGCAGGTACGTCGTTTCCTGCTCGAGGTGGAGGCTGCCCCCTCAGGTCCCCGTGCCCGGTCCTGAGCACGACGTCCGAACACGACCGGCTCAGGAGGATCTGGGACTCACCCGCGTGGTTCCCAGCGGAACCATCGCAACGCCGTCGCCGTGGCGAGCAGGGTGAGTACGGCCGTGGCACCGAGGCTCGGTGCGGCCTGTGTCACCCAGGTCGCGAAGCTGTCGCCGGCGGGTGACGGACCCTCCCACCCGAGCCGTAACAGCTGGATGGCGCCGCTACCGGGGACCGCGAGCGCTGGCCAGTCGAAGGCGTCGAGGGGGCGCATCAGCGTCCACATCGTGGCGCCCATCAGCACCGCGATCACCGGGAACGTCGTGATCATCGCGTGCTCCGCGGAGCGGGTGAACGCGGCGACGACGAAGGTGACGGCGCCCACGCTGACCACGCCGGCGAGCACCCCGACACCGAGCATCGTCACACTGGCTGGTGTCTGGCCGTAGACCAGGGCCGTGATCGCGGTCAGCGCCGCGGCCTGTGCGACGACCAGGCCGGCGGGTACCCCGATCGTGCCGATCAGCACGCTGGTGGCCGAGGCCTGCGAGCTACGCCAGCGCTTGAGCACGAGCTGCTCACGACGGCTGGCCAGTGACATCGTGCCGACGGTGTGCAGCGTGAAGATCAGCAGGCCGACGACCTGCAGGACGACCACGGCACCGAGCCCGTCGCCGATCAGCGGCTCGTTGACCACCCAGGCCGCACCGAGCAGCAGCGGCAGGGCCACGGCGGTGCCCCAGGCGGTCGTGTCGCGACGCAGCAGCGTCAGCTCGGTGCGCATCAACGCGGCGGTGGTGCTCATCGTGCACCCTCCTGGGATGTGATGGTCACGTCCTCGTTCGCGGGCGAGGAGTCGGCGATCCGATGGAAGACCTGCGCGAGCGACGCGTCGGCCGCCTGCAGACCTTCGAGGTGGACCCCGTGCGTGTCGGCCCAGCTCAGCAACTCGCTCAGGTCGTCCTGGAGCCGTGGCGTGGACACGATGAGGCGCCCGGACGCGTCCTGGGCCGCGTTCGCCTCGAGCGGCGACGGCAACCGTGGTGTGTCGTCGGGCAACCGGGCGGTGATCGTGGCGTGTTGGCTGGCGACCATCTCAGCGAGCGTGCCGGTGGTCGCGAGATGTCCGCCGTGCATGATGGCGAGGCGATCGGCCAGAGCCTCGGCTTCCTCGAGGTAGTGGGTCGTGAGCACGATGGTCGCGCCCTCGGCGCGGAGGTCCTCGAGGATGCGCCAGGTGCGCTGACGGGCCTCCGGGTCCATGGCCGTGGTGGGCTCGTCGAGGAAGATCAGCTCCGGGTCGTTGACGAGGGCCAGCGCGAGCTCCAGGCGACGTCGTTCGCCGCCGGACAGCTGTCGCACACGCACCTCGGCGCGATGGCCGAGGTCGACCCGGTCCAGCACGGCGGCAGCATCGAGGTGGCGCGGCGCGCCGGGCACGAGCCGAGTCCACACGTCGAGCACCTCCCCCGGGGTCAGGTCGCCCGGCAGCCCGGACGCCTGGAACATCACCCCGATCCTCGCCGCCAGAGCGCGCCGGTCCGCACGGGGGTCGAGCCCCAACACCTCGACGTCGCCGTCGTCGGCGCTCCGCTGCCCCTCCAGGGTCTCGAGCGTCGTCGTCTTGCCGGCTCCGTTGGTGCCGAGCAACGCGAACAGCTCCCCCCGACGGACCTCCAGGTCGATGCCTCTCACCGCCTCGAAGCGGCCGTACCGGCACCGCAGGCCGCGGGCGGAGAGCACCACGGAGTCGATGTGGAGCTGATGCCCCTCCCCCGTGGTCGTTGCCGTCGACACGGCCCCGCCCTCGGCGGAGCCCGTCGGGAGCGTCGCCGGCGACCGCGAGGAGGAACCTCGCACGGCCTGCTCCGCGGTCGCCGAGGTGGTCTGGTCGGTGTGTGATGTGGTGTCCATGACCGTCACGATGCCCGGCGGGCCAGCACCGAGGTAGTGCCATGCCCCGACGGGTGAAGATGACGGATGCACACGTCGTGATGACATCCGTCACGGGCGGTGCGACCGGACGTCTGCGACCATGCCGCCATGACCGGCGACCGCAACGACGTTCCCATGCCTGACGGCGACGAGGATCCCGTCATGGCCACGGCCGTGTCCGGCCTGGAGACCTTCCGGCGCTACACCTACTGGAGCATGGTCAGCGCGGTGGTCGTGCTCCTGCTGCTCCCCGCGATCACCGGACCGGTCCCCTATCCGCCAGACCCGGGCGGCACGGTGGCGCTGCTGGCCGTCCTGACGGTCATCGCCACGCTGGTCCCGTTGATCGCCGACGAGGTCACGCCGATGCCGGCCCCGCAGCCCCGCTCGGAGCGGGCACGGCTCGGCCTGCTCGGGGTTGGCGGCGTGGCCTCCGTGATCGTGGCGGCCAGCTGGCTCCATGCCGGGGATACCGTGCTGTGGGCGTTCGCCCCGGCGATGGTCGTGTCGGTGGGGCTGGCTCGGTTGCGGCCCGGTCGCCGCCAGATCGCGATCACCGGGACGGTGCTCGCGGCGCTCGTCGTCGGCCTGACGGTCGGTGGCCTCCAGGACGACCACTCCCCCGGCGGCTTGGCGACGTCCGGCACGCTCACGACCGTGTTCGCGCTCTTCCTGACGCTGGCCACGTTGTGGACCTGGCGGGTCGCCGTGCAGCTGGACGAAGCGCGCCGACGGGCCGCAGCGCTCGCCGTCGCCAACGAGCGCTTGAGGTTCGCGGCCGACCTCCACGACATCCAGGGCCACCACCTGCAGGTGATCGCCCTGAAGAGCGAGCTGGCCGGCCGTCTGCTGGCTGCCGACCCCGAGGCGGCACGCCACGAGATCGACGAGGTCCAGCGTCTGGCCGCGGACGCGCGGCGCGACACGCGCGCCGTCGTACAGGGGTACCGGCGGACGAGCCTCGATGCGGAGATCGCGAACGCGACCTCCGTGTTGGCGTCTGCGGGCATCGACGCCCAGCTCCACGTCGACCCGGACGTCCACGTCGAGGGCCTGACCGAGGACGCCCGGCACCTGCTCGGACTCGTGGTCCGCGAAGCGATCACCAACGTACTGCGACACTCCACGGCGACGCGTGCCGACATCGGTCTGCGCCGGGACGATGACACGCTCCTGACCGTCACCAACGACGGTGTCCACACCGATCCGACCACGGCGGACGGCGGCGGCCTGCACGACCTCGCCGAGCGGCTGCAGGCCGGCGGTGCCACGCTGATCTGGCGGCGCGACGGCGACCGCTTCGAGGTGCACGCGACGTTGCCGACCGCGGTCGCTGGCGCCCCTGCCCAGCGTGGGAGCGGTTCGTGATCCGGCTGCTGCTCGCTGACGACGAGGACCTCATCCGGGGTGCCCTGGCGGCTCTGCTCGACCTCGAGGACGACCTCGACGTCGTGGCACAGGCCGCCACCTCGACGGCCGCCGTCGATCTCGCCCTCGAGCACCGCCCCGACGTCGCCGTGCTCGACCTCGAGATGCCGCCGGCCGACGGACTGCAGGCCGCGCAGCGGATCGGTGAGCAGCTGCCGACCCGGATCGTGCTCGTCACACGGCACGCCAGGCCAGGGGTGCTGCGCCGCGCGCTCACGGCCGGCGTCGCCGGGTTCGTGCCCAAGACCACCCCCGCTGTTCGGCTCGCCGAGATCCTCCGCGACGTCGCCGACGGCCGCCGCTACGTGGACCCCGACATCGCGGCGTCGGCGCTCACCGAGGACGACTGCCCGTTGACCGATCGCGAACTGGACGTCCTGCGGGCGGCCCGCACGGGGATCTCCGTCGAACGCATCGCCGAGCAGGTCCACCTCGCCCCCGGCACGGTGCGCAACTACCTGTCGAACGCGATGAGCAAGCTCCACGCCGAGTCGCGTCACGCCGCCGCGCACCGGGCCTGGGAGGAGGGCTGGATCTGAACGCCCGGCCCTGGGGGTCCGGTCGAGATCGCCAGCGGACATCCGTTTCACTCCTCGACTCCCGTCGCGGCGCTGAACCCCGTGGCGATCAGCGCCGCCGGTAGCGCGAACATCCCGATCCCGAGCACGGCGACCACGGCGCCCACGAGCTGGCCGAGCCCGGTCACGGGGACCACGTCGCCGTAGCCGACCGTGGTGAGCGTGATCACACCCCACCACATCGTCTCCGGGATCGAGGGGAAGACCTCGGGCTGGGCGGGATGCTCGACGATGTACATGGCGGAGCTCGCCACGACGAGGAGCATCAGGTTCGCCGAGGCGGCGATCACCAGCTTCTCGCGCCGTTCCCGCAGGACCTCGACGAACCGCTCCAACGCATCGGAGTAGCGCGCCAGCTTGATCAGCCGGAACAGGCGCACCAGGCGGAGCGCCCGCAGGAACCGCAGATCGACCCCGACGCCGAGCGCGGTCAGGTAGAAGGGCAGGATCGCGAGCAGGTCGATCACGACCAGGAAGCGCGAGGCGTACCGGAGCCGGCCGGTGATCGGCCGTTCGTAGCCCTCCTCCTCAACGGCCGACCAGATCCGCGCCACGTACTCCACCGTGAAGACCGCCACGGACACGAGTTCCAAGACGTGGAAGAAGCCGCCGAACCGTTCGAGGATCGGGTCCACGGTCTCCAACATGACCGCGAGCACGTTGACGGCGATCAACAGCAGGATGGCCCAGTCCACCACCCGACCGGCACCGCCCCCGCGCCGCGGCGCGAAGAGCTCGTACACGCGCTCGCGACGCTCGGCATCTGTCATCAGTGACCCTCCCGGTCGACGTTGCCCACGCCACCGGCTCCGCGGTCTCGGCCGGGCGAGCCGGGTGAAGTGGGCACGCTACGGGCGGTGGGTCGCGGCCGGTCCTTCGAGGGGCGCTGCGGTCGGCGCGGAACGGACACCGCGGACGAGCAGGTAGCCGAGCAGCCAGAACTCGGCGAAGGTCGGCGCCTTCAACACCGCGTGCACCACCTCTGGCAGCTCGGGGACGGCGAAACGGACCAGCGTGTCGACGATCCAGCTCACCCCGCCCGCGACCAGGGCGATGCCGAGGAACCTGGGGAAGGCTCGCGAACGCCGCACCAGCAGGCCGAGCGGCAGCAGCCACAGCCCGAAGAAGACCCCGGCGAGGCGGTAGCCGTGGTCGTGGAGGTCGAGCAGGAGCAGCGTGAGCCCCTCCGCTGCCTCCGGACCGAAGGCTCCCGCCACCTCGTGGTCGGTGGCGACGAGCAGAGCGGCGTGGTGGAAGCCGAGGTTGGTCAGGATCATGCCGGCGCCGACGGCGACGAAGACCAACATCGCCGTCGCGGCACGCCGGTCGACGTCGGCGAGCAGCCGGTACAGGGCGACGCCGAGGAGGGCGAAGCTCGCGACCATGCCGATATCGGCGACGAGCGCCCATCGGAACAGTTCCACGTGCGCGACGACGTTCGCGGTGGTGGCCGCCGCGTCGCCGGCGACGTAGACGTCCGCGCGGACCACCAGGTGGGCGCCGACCCCGAGGACGCCCATCGACAGGTAGAGCAGGCCAGCCGTACGGGCGAGCCGCCTGGGGGCGGCCACGCTCGCTCCGTCGGACGACGCTGCGGGGTTGGGGGTACGGGTGAGCGGGGTGGTGGGCGGTGGCACGGTTGCTCCTCGGTTCCGACGGGGCTGTGGGGCTGGCGGTCCGGTCGAGCTGCGTGCGTTGATCACGCGCCGCCCGTCGGCTGAGGTCGCGATGCCGCTCACCGCCGGCACTGTCGAACCTGCCGCAAGACGCTGGCGGGCACATCGGCTCGGTGGTCCGTCCCGTGCTGGTCCATCGGAGGAGCCGCCTCTCGTGCTTCCGGCCGATACCCCACTTCTCTCGCTGGAGATCCGGTTGGGTGGTCGGCCCGGCCGATGTCCGCGACCTTGCGGGTCAGCAGCCTCGTCCAGTCCCGCTGGACGGGGTCACCGACGCCCGTGGGCGCGTGGCCACCCCATCGCGTCACCGAGCGCGCTCACCTGAGGGTCAGCGCGAACCCACGGCGCGAACCCGCGGCCCCGACCCACGGCAACCCACGCGAACCCGCACCGGGGACGCGACGCCGAGTCGGACCCACGAGCAACCGTTGTGTGGACGCACGCGCCACCCACCGACAGGAGCTGCGATGCCGACCACGATCCGTGACATCATGACCAGCGACCCG
Organism: Nitriliruptoraceae bacterium; assembly: GCA_007118045.1. Lineage (GTDB taxonomy): Bacteria > Actinomycetota > Nitriliruptoria > Nitriliruptorales > Nitriliruptoraceae > SKTG01. The sequence goes on along the minus strand of SKTG01000390.1, from coordinate 7,164 downwards.
ATCCGGGTGCCCACGACGGAGAGCGTGCGCTCGGTCGCCCAGCAGATGCGCGACGGCGACGTCGGAGCCGTCATCGTCGAGGAGGACGGCGAGCTGTGGGGCCTCATCAGCGACCGGGACCTCGTCACGCGCGTGGTGGCGGAGGGCACCGACCCCGACACCGTCACGGTCAGCGACGTCCAGACCACCGAGCTGACCACCGTCGGACCCGACGACGACCTGGAGCGCGCCATCGAGCTCATGCGCGAGCACGCTGTCCGGCGCCTGCCCGTGGTCGAGGAGGGCATGACCGTCGGCATCGTCGCGCTCGGCGACCTCGCGGTCGACCGTGATCCGGGATCCGTGCTCGGCCAGATCAGCGCGGCTCAGCCCGACGACTGAACCTCCTGAGCGGGGGATGTCGAGGCCGGAGTTCTGACCGGCCCTGAGGTGGCGGCAGGTCGTGCCGTCCCGCGTGCCGGCCGGGATCACTCGGCGAGGAAGACGTCCCGGAGGGCCTGCTCCTCCTCCTGGTCGAGGCTGGTGTGGATCAGTTCACCGTCCCTGGGGACCCGCTCCGCGACCTTGTCGATGACCGCCTCCTGGGAGAGCAGGAAGAGCGCCGACGTGCCGGGGGTGACGGCGTCCCGGGTGCGCCGGATGAAGTCGTCGTCGATCCCGACGTCGGACAAGGACCCGGTCAGCGCGCCCGTCGCAGCGCCGACGGCCATGCCGAGCAGCGGCACGAAGAAGATCAGCCCGAACAGCATCCCCCAGAACGCGCCGCTCATCGCGCCCGCGCCCGTGAGGTCGTGGAGCTGATGGGTCTTCGGCTTCTTCCGGGACGGTTCCCACTCGACGATCGCAGCATCGAGCACCCGGATCAACCCCTCCTGCTGCAGCTCGGTGAGGGCAGCCTGCGCCCGCGCCGCCCCCGCGGCGTCGTCGAACCTCCACACGGTCATGGTCGCCATCGAGGCCTCATCCTCCCTCGTTCGTCGGGTTCGCACGGCCGAGCCGGGTGGGAGCCGGTGGCACGTGGCCACCGTCCGCGCTCGGATACACGGTCTTCGGCCGACCAGCGTGACCTTCGGCCGACCAGCGTGACCACGGCAGGTTCCGCGAGCCGGCAGGTGCGATGCCTCACCCGTAGTGGGTGATGCAGCCCCGGTCCCGCCGCACCAGGTTGCACCGGACCTCGCGACCTCGTCCGTGGGGGTCGACGGGTACTGCGGTGAGGGCCGCCGACCGTGCCTCGACGGCACCCGGCGCCCGTCACGGCGAGCCGAGGCGTCCTCGGGAACGGGGGTCGGAGAGCTCATGGCGCGTCCGTCGATCCCCCCGGTCGGCGGCGCGATCCTGCTCAACGGCCCCGGCCGGTCACCCAACGAGGCGCTCGCCGGGATCACCCTCGTCGCTCTCGCCGTTCCCATGAACATCGGGTACGCCAGCGTGGCGGGCCTGCCGGCGACGGTCGGCATCTACGCCTCGATCGTGCCGCTGCTGGTGTTCGCCGTCAGCACGGGCTCACGTCGGCTGGTCGTCGGCCCGGACGCGACGATCGCCGCCCTGCTCGCGGCCGCCATCGGGCCCGTCGTCGCGACGGGCGTGGCCGCCACGGAGGCGGCCATCGCCGCCGCGCTGCTCACCGGACTCCTGCTGCTGCTCGGCTGGACGATCGGCCTCGGCAGGCTGGTGCGCTTCCTCTCGCACGCTGTCCTGATCGGCTTCATCGCCGGCCTCGCCGTCGAGATCCTCACCTCCCAGATCCGTCGCATGATGGCGGTGGAGATCGAGGCCGAAGGCTGGATCCTCGAGGTCGCCGCGCTCGCCGCCGCCGCCCCTCGAGCATCAGCCGCCAGCGTCCTGGTCGGCGTGATGACCATCGCCCTGGTTCGCCTGCTCCGCCGGTTCGCGCCGCGCCTCCCGGGGGCGCTGATCGCCTTGACGATCGTCGGTGCCGCGGTGGCTTGGCTGGAGCCGCACGACGTGGAGCTGCTCGGCCCGGTCCCCTCCGGCCTCCCACCACTGACCGCCCCCGTTCTGCCGCTCGACGCGTGGCTCGCGCTGCTGCCGGTGGCGTTGGCCATCACCGTGCTGACCGTCGCGGAGGGTGTGCTCATCTCCGAGGGGGCCGCGCGTCGTCACGGTGAGGAGCTCGAACCGAACGGCGAGGTGTTCGCCTACGGACTCGCGAACGCGGCGGCGGCCTTCACCGGAGGTATGCCCATCGGCGCGAGCGCGTCGCGGACCGCTGCGCTGGAACAGACGGGTGCCAGGACCCAGGTCCCGATGATCGTGGCCGCCGTCGTGGCCGCCGTCGCGGCCATCGCTCTGACCGGGGTCATCGCGGCGATCCCGATGGCGGCGCTCGGCGGGATCGTCGCCAACGCGGTCGTCGGGCTGGTCAACGTGCCCGCCTTCCGCCACCTCGCCCGGGTCCGTCGCAGCGAGTTCGTCATCGCGCTCGGCTGTGCGCTCGGCGTGCTGGTACTCGGACCACTGCCCGGCCTCGCGGTGGCCGCCATCGCCTCGTCGGTCGACGTCGTGCGGCGCGCCGCCGAACTGCCGTGGGCCGAGCTCGAGGCCGCACCCGGCGACTCGACCACGGGCCGCTTCACCCGTAGCGGGGACCGGCCTGGACCCGACGGGCTCCGCGTCATTCGCCCCGAAGGGCCCCTGTTCTTCGCGAACGCCGCGACCGTTCGCGAGGCGCTCCGGGACAGCGCACAGGACCCTGCCGTCCGGTGGCTCGTGCTCGACCTCGAAGCCGTCGCGGACATCGACCCCACCGCTGCCGAGGCACTGGCCGAGGGCATCGGGCAGCTGGATGCGACGGACACGGTGCTCGCGCTCAGCCGGGTCCGAGATCCGATCGCTCAGCTGCTGACCCGGTACGGACTGCTGGAGGAGGTCGACGAGGACCGGGTGTTCGCAACGAACCGCGCGGCGGCTGCGGCCTACCGCGGCACCGCCGGACCCGCAGCCGATCCCCGACCCGGGCCCGAGGACGCCTTCTAGGAAGCGACGGCCACCGTACTCGGACCTGTGCTGATCCTGTTGCTGGCGCCCAGCGGTCCGCAGGTGCACTCGAACGGATGTCGTTAGGTGCACTCGAACGGATGTCGTTGCCATGGTCCAGTACGGCGATGCCCTCACGGTGGCGCTCCTGCTGTGCTGGTGCTCGGTGCGAACACGGCTCGGGGGGTCCTTCGCCGGGGTGACCATCGTCACCGATCCGGGAGCGCCTCACCCATCGTGGGTGACGCCTCGGCGATGGACGCTGGGCGAACCTCTTCCACCCGACCTGACCTGGGCGGCGGGCCGGGATGGTCCCCGTCGGGACGGCTCACCGCCCGCCGAACGACGCGACCGGAGTTCACCGATGTCCGAACCGACCGAAGCGACCCGGCGCGCCAACCAGAGCGTCCTCGGTGCGTTGCCGTTCGACGACGTCACCGACCTGCAGGACAGCGAGCGGGGGTTCCTCGCTCCGTTACCGGACACGGTCAAGCTGCGTGGGGACGACCGATCCGTTTGGGATGCTCGCGCCTTCGACTTCATCACCGGCGACGCGCCCCCGACCGTCAACCCGAGCCTGTGGCGTCAGGAGAGCCTGAACCGCGCGGGTGGCTTGTTCGAGGTCGCCGACGGCATCTACCAGGTACGCAACCTCGACCTGGCCACGATGTCGTTCGTCCGGGGCGAGACCGGTTGGATCGTCGTCGACCCCTTGACGTCGGCCGAGACCGCCGCAGCCGGCCTCTCACTCGTCCAGACACATGTCGAGCAGCGCCCGGTGTCCGCCGTCATCTGCACCCACAGCCATGCCGATCACTTCGGCGGCCTGCGGGGCGTGACGAGCAAGGAGGAGGTCGACGCGAACGGGGTCCGCATCGTCGCCCCCGAGGGGTTCACGCGGGAGGCGGTCAGCGAGAACGTCATGGCCGGCACGGCCATGAGCCGGCGGGCCACCTACATGTACGGATCGCTGCTTCCTCCCGGACCCACCGGCGCGGTCGGATCCGGCCTCGGCAAGACCACCTCGAGCGGGACGCTCGGACTGCTCGAACCCACCGATCTCGTCGGCCACGACGTCACCTCGCTGGTCCTCGATGGCGTCGAGGTCCAGACGCTCTACACCCCGGACACCGAGGCACCAGCGGAGTTCGTCTTCTTCCTGCCGGCCTGGGATGCGCTCTGCACGGCCGAGGTGGTCACCCACAACCTGCACAACCTCTACACGCTCCGCGGTGCTCAGGTCCGCGACGCGCTGGCCTGGTCCAAGGCGATCGACGCCATGCTCACCCGGTGGGGCGACCAGGTGCGGATGATCTTCGCCTCGCACCACTGGCCCACGTGGGGGGCGGAAGCGAGCCGAGAGCTGCTGACGGTCCAACGCGACGGCTACCGGTACCTGCACGACGAGGCGCTGCGCCGCATGAACCACGGCGAGACGATGCTGGACATCGCCGAGGAGGTCGAGCTGCCCCCGGCCCTGGCCGCCACGTGGTCACTCCGGGGGTACTACGGCTCGGTCAACCACAACCTCAAGGCGATCTACCAGCGCTACCTCGGGTTCTTCGATGGCAACCCGGCCAACCTCCACCCTCATCCGCCGGTGGAGGCCGCGCGCCGGTACGTGGACTACATGGGAGGACCCGAGCGGATACTCGATCGGGCTCGAGCCGACCACGAGGCAGGTGACGACCGCTGGGTCGCGGAGGTCCTGAAGCACGTGGTGTTCGCCGACCCGGAGAATCTGGAGGCCCGGGAGCTCCTCGCCGATGCGTTCACGCAGCTGGGCTATCAGGCCGAATCGGGCCCGTGGCGCAACTTCTACCTCACCGGCGCGCAGGAACTGCGCGACGGCGTCGTCGTGCCTCCGTTCGCGATCTCCACCGTCACGCCGGATGTCATCGACGCGATGGAGACCAGCCTGATCCTCGACTACGCGGCCGTGAGGCTGCGCCACGCCGAGGTGGTGGAGCTGCGGACCCGGGTGGCGCTCGAGCTTCCCGATGTCGGTGAGCACTACGTCCTCGAGCTCTCGAACGGGGTGCTCCATCATCGCGCGATCGATGGCGAGCATGCCGCCGCGGTCGATGCCGTCCTGACGATGCCGCGGTCCCGGCTGAACGAGCTCCTCGGGGAGGTCGACGCCGCTGCGCTGCTGGCGGAGCACGACGTGACGATCACGGGGGATGCGGACGCCCTGCGCAGCATGCTCGACCGGCTCGACGACTTCGGTTTCTGGTTCGACATCGTGACCCCTTGAGTAGGGTGCCGTGGGGGCCCGATCTCCGGTCACGCCCAGCGACCCAGAGGGCATCACCGTGGGAGATCGGCGGGAGGGAGTCGCATGTCGGATCGGTCAGCGGTGGCGGTCGCCTGGTCGACCGACGGGCTCACCATCGGCTACCGCAGCCCGCTCCAGCTCGGTCTCCGGCTGGGCGACTACGTCGCGGTCGATGGCGTCGGTGACGGCGAGCCCAGGCTCGCGCAGCTGCTGTCACAGCGGAGCGTGGAACGGGACGGTCGCTTGTGGGTGGAAGGCAGCGGGCAGCTCCTGGGGCATGGCGCGTCGGGGGCCCCGTTCGACCGCTCGGCCATGGCCGCGGCCGGCGTCGACCTCATCCGCGGGTTGCTCGGACGCGGCGGGTCCGGCCTCGAGCTCGGCCATCTCCAGCGTGCGCCGGAACTCCCGGCGACGATCGACGCCAAGGGGTTCAACCGGCACACCTTCATGTGCGGCCAGTCGGGCTCCGGCAAGACCTATGCGTTGGGTGGTCTGCTCGAGCAGCTGGTCCTCCGGACACGACTGCCACTGCTCGTCCTCGATCCGAACGGTGACCACGTCGGACTCGGGCGGACGCGCCCTGACGTCGAACCCGACCTCGCCGCGCGTTACGCGGCTGCGGCGACCGCCGTCCGGGTCCTACGTGCCGACCCGGCCGAGGGGGAGGAGGCGCTCCGGGTCCGGTTCAGAGATCTCGGCACGGCGGGCGCCGCCGCACTGCTGCAACTGGACCCGCTCGACGACCGACGGGAGTACAACGCGCTGATCCACACGCTGGCCACGGGTCCCGAGCAGGGGTTCGCATCCGTCGAGGCCGCGATCGAGTCCTTCCGCACGAGCGACGACGCCGTTCTCGACCAGATCGTCATGCGGGCAGAGAACCTGGGCATCGACCGCATGTCGGCCTGGGCCGGGTTGTCGGGCACCCCGGTCCGCGCCGTCGGGGACGTGTGGCGACGGGACCAGCCACGAGCGCTGGTGGCGGACACCTCGGGGTTCGAACGTCGCCGTGAGCGGATCATGGTGGCGGTCGCCGTGCTCGAACAGCTCTGGGCGGACCGCCATCATCGCCAGCCCCTCCTGCTGGTGGTCGACGAGGCCCACGACGTCTGTCCCGCCGATCCGGCCAACCCGTTGGAACGTCTGGCCGTCGATCTGTTCACCCGCATCGCGGGCGAGGGGCGCAAGTACGGCATCTACCTGCTGCTCGCCTCGCAACGCCCCGACAAGCTGCCGGACAACGTGCTGACCCAGTGCGACAACCTGCTGTTGATGCGCGTGAACTCGGCCGGTGACCGGGCTTCGCTGGCGGACCGGTTCGCCTTCGTCCCGCCCGAGCTGGTGGAGCTGTCCGCGACGTTCGGGCTCGGGGAGACACTGCGAGCGGGCAGGATCTCCCCCAACCCGCAGCTCGCACGCACCGGCCCCCGGCTGACGCCGGAAGGCGGCGCCGACATCCCGACCGACTGGGCGGACTGGGCGGACTGAGCGGCTGGCACACGCCGGTGGGTCGCACGGGTGCTCCCCGGAGGGGTCGAACCGCGATGTACCGGTCCCGACGAGCTCAGGCGACGCCGTCAGCGTGTCGCGCCCGTACGAGGACCCGGAGGCGGACCGCCAGGAGCGTCGCGACGGCCATGCTGATCGCGCCGGCGACCCAGGCCGCGGCGAAGCCCTGAACCTCGGCCATCCAGCCCAGCACCGCGGGACCGGCGGCCCCGCCCACACCGAGCCCCGCCAGCACGGCTCCGGCCGCCCGGGCGGGTCTCTCGGGCTCGAGGCGGACCGCGGCCAGGAACACCAGGCCCGTCCAGCCCCAACCGGCTCCCAGCGAGATGACCGCGGTCAGCACCAGGCCGACCGTCGCGACGACCGCCGGCGCACCG
>SKTG01000028.1 GCA_007118045.1 Nitriliruptoraceae bacterium | reverse complement strand
GCGGGGTCCTTACGTCGTTCACCCCGTCCGCCCCTGCTGACGTCGCGACAGCAGCAGCGACACGAGCACCAGCACCATGGACGCGACCAGCATCAGCACCGACACGGCGTTGATCAACGGGGTCACTCCCCGACGCACGAGACCGAAGACGTAGACCGGGAGCGTCGTCGAACCCGGTCCGGCCACGAAACTGGTGATGACCACATCGTCCAGCGACAGGGTCAGTGCCAACAACGCACCCCCGGCCACACCCGGGGCGATGAGCGGCAGCGTGACCCGTCGGAACGTCTGGAAGCGACCCGCGTACAGATCGGCGGCCGCTTCCTCGAGCACCCCGTCCAGCCCCGCGATGCGCGCTCGCACGACCACGGCCACGAAGGAGATGTTGAAGGCGATGTGGGACAGGGAGATGGTACCGATGCCGTACCGGGGGCTCGCGCCGAGCAGCGCGCCCGCGAGGTCGAACGCCTGGACGAAGAACAGCAGCAACATCACCGCCATGGTCACGTCCGGGATGATCACCGGGAGGTACAGCAGCCCGTCGTAGACGCGCTGGCCGCGGTAGCGGAACCGTTCCATCGACAGGCCCGCCGCCGTGCCCAGGATCGTCGAGACCACCGTCGAGATGCCGGCCACCACCAGCGAGTTGCGTAACGCCGCCATCACGTTGGCATCGGCGAACATCGCCCGGTACCAGTCCAGCGTGAAGCCCGACCACACACCCACGACACGGTTCTCGTTGAACGACAGGACCGCCAGGACCAGGATCGGCAGGTACAGGAACGCGAACAGCAGCCATGCGTTGCCCGCGAGCACACGTTCCACGAGCCGCCGTGGGCGCGCGACGGAGTCCTGTGCGACCGCCTCGCCGGCCCCCGCGTCGACGACGCTCACAGGTTCCTCCCGCCGCTACGGAAGTACACGATCGCGGTGATCAGCATCACCGCGAGGATCGCCATCGACAGCGCCGCCCCGAACGGCTGGTCCCGCGCCGAGAGGAACTGGCTCACCACGTAGCTGCCCAGCATGGTGGTCCGCGAACCACCGAGGATCTCGGGAGTGACGTACGCCCCGAACGAGGGGATGAACACCAGGATCGATCCGGCGACGACCCCGGGACGAGACAGCGGCCAGGTGACCTTCCGGAAGGCCTGCCATCCGTCGGCGTACAGATCCCGCGCCGCCTCGACGAGCGAGAAGTCGAGGCGCTCGATCGCGGCGTACAGGGGCAGGATCATGAAGGGCAGGAAGCCGTAGACCAGGCCGAGGACGATCGCGAACGGTGTGAACAGCAGCTGCACGGTCGGGAGCCCCATCGCTTCCAACGCGCGGACGAAGGGCCCGTCGGAACCGAGCAGCACCCGCCACGCGTAGGTGCGTACCAGCAGGTTCGACCAGAACGGGATCATCACCAGCACGAGCAGGGCTCCGCGCACCCGCGCGCTGCGGGTGGCGAGGTAGTAGGCGAACGGGTAGCCGACCACGAGGCAGATCAGGGTGGTGAGCAGGGCGTAGCCGAGCGACCGGGCCGTGATCTCCAGCACGAGCGGGTTGGCCAACCGCGCGTACGAGTCCAGCGTCCACTCGCCGAGCACGGTGCGGCCCGTTCGACTGCGCGCCCCGAACGAGTAGACGAACACGATCGCCAGCGGTACCGCGAAGAACACGATCAGATAGACCAGGCTCGGCAGTCCGATCAGCAGACCCCGGCGCGACTCCGCCCGCTCGGCGTCGACCTCCAGGCCGGGCTCGTCCGGCGCCGGCGGCGGACGCTCCCCGTCGCGCGAAGCCGGCTGCAGGGTCGTCGCCACGCCGCTCTATCCTTCTCTCCGAGCCCGCCGGCCCTCCGGGCCGCCGCCGCTCAGTCCACCTTCCGAGACCGCCGGCCCTCCGGGCCGCCGCCGCTCAGTCCACCTTCCGAGACCGCCGGCCCTCCGGGCCGCCGCCGCTCAGTCCTCCAACACCGTCGCGCTGGGCGGGACCCAGCGCACCCGAACCTCCTCCCCGGCGGCGAAGTGTTCGACACCGGGGGCGTTGCCCTGCCGGACACGGAGCCGGACCGGCGGATCGCCGGCCAGAGCCGTCACCTCGTAGGCGATCGCGTTCCCGAGGAAGGTGACCCGGTCGACCCGCCCCTGCACGGCGTCGAGGCTCGTGTCCCGCTCACCGTCGGGTCGGCGCAGGCCGAGCTTCTCCGGCCGGACGGCGACGGTCACGTCCGTACCGACGTCACGGTCGTTGGCCACCCTGAGCACCGTGCCGTCCGAGATCTCGACGGACCGGCCGTCGACCACGGTGGCCGTCATCAGGTTCGTGTCCCCGATGAAGTCGGCGACGAACCGTGTGCGGGGTCGGTCGTAGATCTCCTCGGGCGCTCCCACCTGCAGCATCACCCCCTCGTCCATGACCGCGATGCGGTCGGACATCGTCAGGGCCTCCTCCTGATCGTGGGTGACGTAGATGAACGTGATCCCGACCCGCTCCTGCAGCTGCTTGAGCTCGAGCTGCATGGCCTGGCGCAGCTTCAGATCGAGCGCCCCCAGCGGCTCGTCGAGCAGGAGCACCTTCGGGTGGTTCACGAGGGCTCGGGCCAACGCGACCCGCTGCTGCTGACCCCCGGAGAGCTGCCGGGGCTTGCGGGTCTCGCGCCCACCGAGCTGCACCAGCTCGATCACCTCCGCGACCCGCCGCCGTACCTCGTCGTCGGCCACGTCCTGCATCTGCAGGCCGAACGCGATGTTGCGTTCCACCGTCATGTGCGGGAACAGGGCGTAGGACTGGAACACCGTGTTGACCGGCCGCCGGTTCGGCGGCAGCAGACCGACCTCGTCGCCGAAGATGCGGATGCTGCCCGACGTCGGGTACTCGAACCCGCCGATCATCCGGAGCGTCGTCGTCTTGCCGCAACCGGAGGGTCCCAGCAGCGAGAAGAACTCGCCGTCGACGATGTCCAGCGACAGACGGTCCACCGCGGTGACCGCCTCGCCGCCTTTGGGGCCGGGGAAACGCTTCGTCACGCCGTCGATCGACACCGCCGGGGTACCGGCCGGCGCCACGGTCGGGTGCGCCGTCCCCGCGGTGTCGCCGAGGGAGACCTCGCCCACCTGTGCCCTCCCCTCCGTTCGCTGCGCCCGAGCGGGGCCGCTCATGAGCCCGCGACCTCGCGCAGCGCCCCGTCGAGGGCTTCCAGCGCTTCCTCGGCCTCCTCGGACGTGATCGTCATCGGTGGGGCGATCCTGAGGACGTTGCCGTGAAGACCCCCCTTGCCGACAAGCACCCCCCGGGCCCTGGCCGCCTCCAGGACACGGGTCGCGGCGCCGGGGTCGGGGTCGCGGGTACCGGGACGGACGAGCTCGAGACCGATCATCAAGCCCTTGCCCCTGACGTCGCCGATCATCGGCAGGGTGGCCGCGATGGCGCGCAGTCCCGCGAGCAGCTGCTCGCCGATCCTGCTCGCGTTGGACTGCAGGTCGTGCTCGAGCAGGTACCGCAGGTTGGCGAGCGCACCGGCGCACGACAACGGGTTCCCACCGAAGGTCGAGATCGAGTTCGCGGCGACGACGTCCATGAGAGATGCCGGGGCCACCACGCCGGCGAGGGAGAGGCCGTTGCCGAGCCCCTTGGCGAAGGTCAGCACGTCCGGGGTCACGCCGTGCGCCTCGATGCCCCAGAAGTGTTCGCCGGTACGGCCCCACCCGGTCTGCACCTCGTCGGTGATCCACAGGATCCCGTGCTCGTCGCAGACCTCCGCGAGCGCCGCGAACAGACCGTCGGGAGGTACGGCGAAGCCACCGACGCCCTGGATCGGCTCGGCGATGAAGCACGCGACGTCGCCGGCGGTCTGGGTCGCGATCACGTCCCGCAGATCGTCCACGCAGGCGTCGATGTAGGCGTCGTCATCCAGGTGTCCGAACGGGGAACGGTACGGGTAGCCGCCATGGACGTACTTGACGTCGAGGGGCGAGAGCGCCGAGGCCGACCAACCGCGGTTGCCCGTCACGGCCATCGTCGCGAAGGACCGCCCGTGGTAGCTGTTGCGCAGGGCCAGGACCTGGTGCGAGCGTCGCGCGGTGGTGGCGAGCAGCAGCGCCGCCTCGTTCGCTTCCGTCCCGGACGTCGTGAGGAACACCTTCGCGTCGTCCATCGGCGCGAGCCGGGCGATCTCCTCGGCGAGCTCGACCTGAGCGCGGATCAGGTACAGCGTGGAGGAGTGGAGGATGCGCCCCGCCTGATCCTGGATGGCCGCGACCACCTCTGGCAGCGAGTGCGCGGTCATCGTGGTCAGGATCCCGCCGAACAGGTCGAGGTACACCCGGCCCTGCGCATCCGTGACCCGACGTCCGTCCCCGGAGACCAGTTCGATCGGTTCGTCGTAGTAGAGCGCGAGCCACCCGGGCATGACGGCCCGGTGCCGTTCCCACAGCTGTGCGTGGACTCCCACCCTCACCTCCCGGGTCACCCGGCCTCGGGGAGCCGCGTCGGCCGGTCCGGGAGCGCCGCGGCGACCGCCGAGTGGACGATCGTTCCGTCGTCGACGTTGCGTGCGCCGGCCAGCATCGCGGACTCCTCCGAGGTCCCTGCCCGTCCGCTGGCGACGTCGTCGGCCAGGCGCAACAGCCGGGGAGCGACGGCGGCGGACAGCGCGGCCGACGCCGTCCGTGGGAACTGACCCGGGACGTTGGTGACGCAGTAGTGGACCACGCCATGCTCCAGGTAGGTCGGCTCCGAGAGGGAGGTCGGCCGCGCCGTCTCGATGCAGCCGCCCTGGTCGATCGCCAGGTCCACGACCACCGACCCGGGACGCATCGCGGCGATCTGCGCCTCGGTGACCACCGTCGGCGCCCGCGCCCCGGGCACCAACGCCGCCCCGATCACCAGGTCGGCTTCCTGGACGTGCGAGCCGACCAGGGTCGTCTCGCTGACCTGCGTCGCGTCCACGGTGCCGTTGACATGGTGGTCGTACAGCCGCTGGAGGTCGATGTCCACACCGGTGACGTGAGCGTCCAGCCCCCGGAGCCCGCGCGCGGCCATGGTGCCGGCGACCCCCATCCCGATCACCACCGCCTTGGCCGGCGGCACCCCGGCGGCGCCGCCCATCAGGGTGCCAGAACCACCCTGTGCGGAGGACAGCTGAGCGGCACCGAGGATCGCCGCCGCACGCCCCGCGATCTCCGACATCGGCGCCAGGAGCGGCAGACCGTGCCGGTCCTCGAGCGTCTCGAACGCGTAGGCGTGGATCCCGGACCCGAGCAGCGCGTCGGTCAGCTCCGGTGCCGCCGCCAGGTGCAGGTAGGCGAACAGCGTCAGGTCCGGCCGGAAGTGCCGGTGCTCACTGGGCTGGGGTTCCTTGACCTTCACGACCACGTCGCAACCCCAGACCTCCTCGACGTCGTCGACCACGTCGGCGCCGGCGGACGCGTACTCCTCATCGGGGAAGCCCGCGCCGTCGCCGGCGCCGGCTTCGACCAGGACGTGGTGCCCGCGTTCGATCTGCGTGTGCACGGCGGACGGCGTCAGCGCCACCCGCCGCTCCCGGTCCTTGGACTCCGCCGGGAGGCCGATCGTCACCGTCCGCTGGCTCATCTCACGCCTCCATCAGGTCGGTGGCCTCACCGAGGACCTGATCGAGGACCGAGAGGATCTCGCCGAGCTCCTGCCTGCCGGCGACCAGGGGCGGCGACAGTTGGATCACCGGCTCGTCGCGGTCGTCGGCGCGACAGATCAGGCCGAGCTCGAGCAGACGTGCCGACAGGAAGCCGCGCAGGAGCCGCTCGGACTCCTCGTCGTCGAAGGTGATCTTGTGCTCGCGGTCCTTGACGAGCTCGAGCGCCCAGAAGTAGCCGACCCCACGCACGTCACCGACGATGTGATGCTTGGCGTACAGCTCGTGCAGCTGCTCCCCGAACCACGCGCCGTTGGCGCGCACGTTGTCCAGGACGCCCTCGGCCTCGAACAGCTCCAGGTTGGCGAGCGCCACCGCCGAGGCGACCGGGTGGCCGCCCCACGTCGAGCCGTGCAGGTACATCGAGGTCGGATCCTCGCGCAGCACGTCGGCGACGTGCCGCCGGAAGCCCAACCCCCCGAGCGGCTGGTACGCCGAGGTGACCCCCTTCGCGAAGGTCAGGATGTCCGGCAGGTAGCCGAACTTCTCCGCTCCCGTCCACTCACCGAGTCGACCGAAGGCGCAGATCACCTCGTCGGAGACCATGAGGATGCCGTACTCGTCGCAGATGCGCCGGACCTCCTCCAGATAGCCCTCCGGCGGCGTGAAGCAGCCGCCCGCGTTCTGGACCGGCTCGACGAAGATGGCGGCGACCTGGTCGGTGCCCTCGGCCTG
>SKTG01000009.1 GCA_007118045.1 Nitriliruptoraceae bacterium | reverse complement strand
CTGGCACGTGCAGCGTGCGCCCTTCGGGTCTTCTCCGTCATCCGGTACCCGCTCGTCGTGCCATCGACCTACTTCCGTCGAGTAGGGCCTCCAGGGTCTCGGCGACCTCGTCCTCACTTAGATCGGTCCGTGCAGCGATCGTGTCGAAGTCCGCGTGACCGCTGGCTGCCAGCACGTCGAGCACGGCCAGACCTCGCGAGGTCGTCGGGAGAGCCGCGGGGAGGTGTGGACCTGCCGATCGCATGCGGCAAACCCGGGTCTGGTTGGTCGAGGCGCGGCAACCCCGGGGCTGGTTGGTCGAGGCGCGCGTGGATACCCTTGGTTGTGTTTCCTCGAGGGGTGAGGCCGCCGGTGGAGGCCCGGTGGCGGCGGGTCGCGGATCATCCCGATGCCCGCCGACGGACAGCAGCTCACAGACCCAGCGTCTAGCTCAGGGGGTGGTGGTCGTTGGACGCCGCCGCTGTGGCGCTGCGGCAGGGGCGCTGGCAGGAGGCTCGGGCCGGTTTCGCGGCGGCGCTGGGAGAACGGGAGAGCGCCGAGGCGCTGGAGGGGCTGGCTGAGGCGGCCTGGTGGCTGGAGGACGCCTCGGAAGTGCTGAGCGTGCGGCAGCGTGCGTACGAGCTCTTCCGCGAGCGGGGTGACGACGTCGGGGCGGGTCGGGTGGCCACCGAGCTGGGTTTCGACCATGCGGTGTTCCGGCTCGAGCTGCCGGTGGCCAACGGGTGGTTCCAGCGCGCCCACCGTCTGCTGGACGAGCTCGAACCGGGCGCCGAGCAGGTGTGGCTGGGGCTGCGGGAGGCCGAGGTGGCCTACCACACCGCCGGGGACATGGCCTACACCCGGCAGCTGGCCTCCGGCGCGCACAAGCTGGCGGCGGATCTCGCGCTGCTGGATCCGGAGATGATGGGGCTGGCGCTGGAGGGGCTGGCGCTGGTGGGCCTGGGCGAGGTACACGAAGGGCTGCGCAGGCTGGACGAGGCCGCCGTCGCCGCCGTCGGCGGCGAGGTGAAGGGTTTCAAGGCGGTGTCCGGCATCTGCTGCTTCGTGATCTTCGCCTGCGAGCGGGTGCGCGACGTCGAGCGCGCCGCGCAGTGGTGCGAGCAGTACATGGCCTACTGCGAACGCAACGACATGCCGGGGTATCTGGACTTCTGTCGGGCCCATCACGCCTCGGTGCTGGTGGCCCGGGGCCGCTGGGCCGAGGCGGAGGAACAGCTCGAACGGGCGATCGAGGCGCTGCAGACCCGACCGGCGTGGTCGTTGACGGTGTTCGAGCGCCTCGGAGAGCTGCGACGCCGACAAGGACGGCTCGATGAGGCCGCGACTCTGTTCGAGCGCGCCCAACCGCAGCCGGGCGGGGTCCTCGGCGCGGCACGCCTCGCCCGGGACCGCGGCGATCTCGAGACAGCGCGGGAGCTGGCCGAAGGGCTGCTGGAGCGCATACCCGACGCTGATCTGATCGAGCGCGTGACCGTTCTCGAGCTCTTGGCGGACCTGCGATGCACGGCGGGCGAGATGGCGGCGGCCGACGAGGCGGTGACCGAGCTCGAGGCGGTCGCCGAGGCTGCCGGCACCGACTGGTTGACGGGGACCGCGCACCACCTCCGGGGGCGGCTGGCTCTGGCCGACGGTGACCCGGACACGGCCAGGGCGTCGCTGCAGCCCGCTCTGGAGGCCTACGAACGGGTCGGCCTGACCTTCGAGACAGCCCTGGCCCAGACTGAGCTGGCGCGGGCGCTGCAGTCCCTGGAGCGCCACGAGCCCGCGCTCGAACAGGCTCGCGCGGCAGCCCAGACCTTCGAGCACCTCGGCGCGACCGTAGAGGCGAACAGGGTCCGCGCGTTGCTGGACCAGCGGTCGGCCACCGACCACCGCCCAGGGGGTGGGGTGCTCAGCCCCCGCGAAACGGAGGTGCTGCAGCTACTCGCCCGAGGTTCCAGCAACCAGGAGATCGCCGACGAGCTCGTCATCAGCCCTCATACCGTGCGGCGCCACGTCTCCAACCTTCTGGCCAAGCTGAGGGTTCCCTCCCGCACTGCCGCGGCCGCATGGGCCCACGAGCACGACCTCGTCTGAGCAGCCCTCATTGGTCCATTCGGACCAATCCCGGCCAACGCGAGATTGGTCTTCGCGGCCGAAGCCAGCACACCGTGCCCTGCTGCAGCATCGAGATCGTCCGCACTCCCGAGAACGGAAGAGGAGGACGAAGGATGCGGGACCCACGCGATGTGATACGGCGCCTCGTCGAAGACGTGTACGGCGAAGGCAAGGTAGAGCTCATCGATGAGCTTGCCCACGAGGACTACTTCGAGACCCCCATGCCGGAAGGGTTCTCCCCGGACCGAGAGGGTCTCAAGAGCTTCGTGCAGGCGCTGCATGCCGCTCTGAGCGACGTGCAGGCGCAGGTCGAGCGCGTGCTCGTGGACGATGGCCAGGTCGCCTGGCGTTGGCGCATGACCGGCAGGCACACCGGCGAGTTCATGGGGATCCCCCCCAGCGGGAACCACATCGAGACCACGGGGAACGACGTGGCCGTCCTGCGGGAGGCCAAGCTCGAGAAGAGGTGGTGCGAGCAGGACCAGCTCTCTCTCATGATCCAGATCGGCGCCATCGACCTCGCCAGGTCACCGGCGTAGACAGGCGCGGCTCGGGCCTCCCCCGGCGAACGGACACCTGACATCCAGAGTGTCCCGTCGCCGCGGGGAGGTCCCAGCTGGATGACAGGACGCTGCTAGGCACCCAAGTCTCAGACTTGGATGAAGGTCATGCAGGACCTACGTCCGTGTCGCTGTCACACCGAACCCGGGACGCCACCGCGGCCTAGGAAAGGGTCCAGCTCAGGCCCAGGTCAGGGGCATCTCCATGTAGACCGACACCGGTGCCAGCGACGCCGCTCGGTGCATCCAGGCCGACTGCCACGTCAGGGTCGGGTCTTGAAAATCCATACCACAAGCGTATGGTCGACGGTTACCGCCGCAGGGTGCTGGGTCCGCAGGACTGGGCGCTAGGCCGTCGATCGTCCGCGGGGTGTCACCCGGACAGGGGATGAGGGCCATGACCGAGATGGTCATTCCATCGACGTACGTGGACGTGCGGGCCGAAGGGCTCATCTCGCCCGGGAGAGTCACCACCGGGGTCGTGGGGCTGGTTGGCACCGCCGCGGATGGCCCGTTGGAGGAGCCCGTCACCCTCGCCGGCATGGCCCACGCGAGGGAGGAGTTCGGGCCCCCGGACGACTTCGCTCGCCCCTCGGACGGGCAGACGCCGCTCACCCTCACCCGTGCCCTCGAACACCTCTATGCCAACGGTGCTGCGTCGGTCCTCGCCGTCCGGGTGGCGGGCACGGCCGCGCGGCGTGCGGCCTTCACGGTCAAGAGCACCGATCGCGATCCCGTGGCCCACCTCGAGGCACGCCATCCCGGTACCGCCGGCAACAGCATCGCCATCGCTGTCGCTCAGACGGACGAGGCCGGCCTCATCGAGGACGAGACCCACGCGGGTGGCGCGGCCAGCTACCAGCTCGGCCACGCCTGGGTCGCGGAGTCGCCGGAGAACGTGATCCGCCTCGTCCGCGACAGCGGGATCCAGGTCTTCGACCTCGTCTACCGCCGCGTGGTGGAGGACGAGGAGGTCACCGCCGACGAAGAAGGGCGCTTCAGGCTGGCCCAGACCCCGATCGTGGCCGAGCAAACGGTCACCCGGGTACGCGTGGTCACGAGCGACGGCGACGTCATCAGGGAGTACGGGGAGGGTGACGTCGTCTTCGGTGACGGCGACGCGCCGGACGAGGGAGAAGTGCGGATCACCGACGGCGGAGAGCTCGTCTTCGCGCCCGACGATGGGCCGGACGAGGGCGACCGTGTGGTGGCCACGTACGCGGCCGACGCTCCCGAGCCGGAGCCGGGCGAGGTTCGGGTGACCGTCTGGAACGGACAACTGGACTTCGCTGAGGACGAGGCGCCCCAGAGCGACGAGGAGCTGCACGCCACCTACCGGGTGCATCCGGCGTTCTGCGTCGAGGTCACGCTGTCGCGTGAGCCCGTCACCGAGTCCTTCGTGGTCCCGGACGGGCGCATGCTCGCCGAGAGGGTCGATGCCGAGTCCGCGTTGGCCACCGCGACCACCGACGAGGACCACGGCGACGCGCTGCCGGAGGCGGGGGTGGAGAAGCGCTTCGGCACCGGGGGGAACGCCCGGGGTGCGGACGGTGCCGACGCCGGCCCGGACGAGTACGCGCGCGGGCTGGAGCGCCTCGCCAACCGGCTGGTGAACATCCTCGTTCTGGCCGGTCAGGACACCTCCATGGGTCACGTGCTGCTCGGGCATCTCCACGGCACCGCGCGCACCGAGCACGAGCGCATCGGTGTGCTCGGAGCGCCGGGAGAGACCGTGGACGACTTCCGGGCGCACCAGATGGCCGACGACCGGGTGATCGTGGTCGCCCCGGGTATCGCCGACCCCAACGGCACGACCCTTCCCCCCGGGTACACGGCCGCAGCGGTCGCCGGCCAGCTCTCGTCCGCGCCGGTGCACACCAGCTTGACGAACAAGACGGTCAACGTGCCGGGCCTGGCCTACGACGCCAACCACGCCGAACAAGCACAACTGATCCGATCCGACGTCCTGGCCGTGGTGGATAAGCGCGGTTTCCGGATCCTCAAGGGAGTCACCACCGCCGGCGAAGGCACTCCCTTCGCGGCGATCCCGACCCGCCGCATCGTCGACTACGCCAAGTACGGCGTGCGCTCCGCTGCCAACCCCTACATCGGCCGCCTCAACAACGACCGGGTCCGCTCGGCCCTGAAGTCCACACTCGACGCGTTCCTCACCCGCATGGTCGAGGACGAGGCGTTGACCGGCTTCGAGCTCGAGGTCTCCGCCACCCGGGCGCAGGAGATCGCCGGCGAGGTCGCGGTCGAGATGACACTCAAGCCCACGTTCAGCATCCATTTCGTGAAGGTGACGATGACCCTGCAGTGACCGTCGCGCCCGGCAGGCTCGACCGCAGGGGCGCGCGGCAGCGCCGAGAAAGGCAGATCCCACCATGGCCGACGACGTCTACCGGGCCATCGACGCCACGCTGGTCCTCGGCGCAGGGGACACCGACTTCCCCGACGGTGCCGCCGCGGAGGCCATCGTCGAGGACTACGACCTCAGCGACGTGGTGGGGCGGCTGCGCAACGTGTCGATGTTGGTCAGCAGCGACGTGCGTCCCTTCTACGAGATCGGACGTCGTTACGCGACGCAGTTGCGTCCCGGCGTGGTCTCCGTCTCCGGGACGGCCGAGCGCGCCCACGTGAACGGCGCGCTCCTTCGGTTGCTGCTCGGCGAAGGAGCCTCCAGCCCGCCCGGCGACGCGAACTTCGTGCAGCCGGACTTCAACCTCGTCGCCACGCTCCGCGACTCGGCCCGTCCGGACAGCTTCGTGCGCGTCAACGTCTTCGGGGTCAAGTTCGACAGCTGGCGCTACCACATCCCCGCGGACGACTTCGTGATGGAGCAGGTCTCCTTCCGGGCCAGGCGCACCGCGTTCGAAGAAGCATGACCGAGCCCCGCCGCGAGACCCATCGTGACGTGCATGCGCCCGCCTCCGAGGAGGAGCACCGGACCTTGTCCGCGGAGGACCTGCTGGCCGGAAGCGCCCTGGTCCACGAGGTCGACGTGCCCGCGGGGATGCTCGCGCCGGATGGCGACTCCGACGCGCCGCGGGGCGCGGTACGGCTCCGCCCGCTGAGCGTCGGCGCACTGGCCACGGTCTCTAGGGCCGCGCGGGAGGACCCGGGGCTCATCCCCGTGCTGATGATCAAGGAAGCGTTGGTGGAGCCGACCCTGGAGGTCGCCGACATCCGCCGCCTCCACGTCGGGCTCGTGCAGTTCCTCCTCGACCGGATCAATGCCATCTCGGGGCTCGCCTCCGGTGGGCAGAGCGCTGAGGACGCGCTCGGCTCGCCCCTGGGAGAGACCCATCTGCTGCTCGCGAAGCACTTCGGCTGGACCCCCGAGCAGGTCGGTCAGCTCACCCCCGGTCAGGTCGCGGTGTACCTGGCCGGTGTGCAACGGCTTCTGGACCTCGACCACCAGGGGACGGACGAGCCGTGAACGCCGACCCATCTCTCGCCGGCACCGGCGACCCGCTGTGGGGGCTGCTCCGCCTCCCGTCCCTCGACGGGGGGAACGTGCCTTCGTTGTTCACCGATCCGATCGAGACGCTCTCGGAGATGCTCGCGCCCTTCTGTGGCGGCTCCGACAGGTCGCTTCCGGCTCGGGGCCAAGCGCGGCGCCCCAGGGCCACCGCACGTCCCCGCGGCCCGTCACTGGCGACGCGCGGGCGGGGGGAGTGGCCCGGCG
>SKTG01000477.1 GCA_007118045.1 Nitriliruptoraceae bacterium | reverse complement strand
GTCAGCTTCTGGCCGGTGCGTCGGTCCGGTCTCCGCTGGTCTTGGCCGACCCCTTGTCGGTGGATGCGAGCACCAGCATCGCGATGGACAGGACCACGATGACGATGAGCGTCCAGGTCGGCAGGTAGTAGGTGAAGCGGGTCTCCACCCCCGACAGTTGCACGATCGTCTCATAGCCGGACGGGATCCCGGCGATGTCACCCCCGATGGAGCTGGTAACCATCGACCAGTGGAAGCCGGCAAGTGCGACCAACCCGTAGAAGGCGCTGACGACCTTGTTCCGCCACAGGCTCTCACCGAGTATCCACCGGATGCCCAGGAAGATCAGATAGGTCACCAACATCAACGCTGCCGTCAACAGCTTGTTGCGCATGACCGGACTGTTGATCACGGCCGATGGCGCCCAGATCGCGAACCCCGTGATGATCGCCGCGATGCTCATCAACACGCCGACGACGACCGCCCACAGCGCGGCCTGGTCGGCAGCGACGGCAAGCGGGGACCTGGGGTCGCTGTGGCGCCACTGCAGGAAGATGCGCACCAACACCGCGAGGAACGCGAAGAACAGGAGCCCGTTGAGCAGGCCGGTCGTGATGGCGTGGAATGCGGGAGGCATCAGGCGCCCTCCTAGGTATCGTCGGTTGCGGTGGACACCAGCGCTCGGTCGGGTGGGTCGGGATCGCGTCCGAGTCGGATCACCGCTATCGACCCGGCGACGATGAACAGGATCCACACCAAGCCGGTCCAGAGCCACTGCGAGATGATCTCCGAGCGGAACTCCGACTCCAATGCGTAGTAGGCCATGTCCTCGATGTCGTGGGCGACGGAGAACGGCGTCCCACCCTGCATCGCGCCCGCACCGGCGTGTTCGCCACCATCGATCAAGTGGTCCCAGCCGATCGCGCCCGGGTAGAACAAGGTGTCGGTGACCGTCTCCACCTCGTCCCACGGAGGCGTGTCGCCCTCGAAGTACGTAGCCTCGATGTCAGCGTCGCGCTGCAGCCCGAGGGTCATCGGCATGCCGATGTAGTGCCAGCGGCTGCCGGTGGCGTTGGCATGGATCGCGAACGCGACCTCGTAGCGACCGAACTCCTGCAGCGCTTTGTCGTCCTCGGGGTAGCCGGTGTCCAAGGCACGCTGCAGCTCGAGGTCCCAACCACCGTCCTGGGCGATCCCCTGTGCGAAGATCACACCACGGGAGCCCTCGGGCTCGACGAGCAGGCGCCGGGGGATGACGTCGCCTTCCTGCCACTCGTGGTCCGGATCGAAATCGACCGCGAACTCCTCGGACAGGTAGTAGTAGTCGTCCTGGCTGTAGTCCAGGTCGAGGACCCGGTCCCAGGCCATCGCATACTGACCGGTCTCGTCCGGGTCGAACATGAACGCCGGCTGCTCGGTCTCGTCGTCCCAGTTGGTGGAGTACGGCGCCTCGCCGTCGTCACCGAGCCGGTAGTCGAGCACCAGCTGGTCATCGGCCCAACCGATCGGGTTGGAGCGGTGCGCCCGCCAGTGCCAGAGGTCGAGGAAGTAGCCCGACGAGCGGAGCTCGGCGATCTCGTCGTCGTCGAGCACCGTGCGCCAGTCGGTGGGGTCCTCGCGGGTGCCCGGCAGGAACTTGCGTACGTCGGTGCGGTCCTCGCCGAGGATCTGCTCGACCTCGTCCTCGTCGGCCTCCTCCGGCATGAACCGGCCGCCGTCGGCGACGACGGTCATGAACCCGCCGTACTCGCGGAACAGGTCGACGCTGCCGTCATCGAGGAGGAAGGTCAGCCGGTCCTCGTAGGTGTGGTGCGGGTCGGTGCCGATCGGCGACTGGCCGTAGCGGACCCACTCGCCACCCTCGTAGACGAGGTAGTCGTGGTAGAAGTGCGGCGTGTCGGTCTCCCACGAGAAGCGCCAGAAGATGTCGTCGTCGTTGTAGGCCGCCTGGATCTCCAGATCCAGGAACAGGTCGTCGGGTTGGGCGATGTTGCGATCGTGATCGTCCTCGCGCACACCAGTGGAGGCGAACACGAGCGAGAGCACGGCGACGACCACCACCCCGACGATGACCGCGATGAGCTTGCCGCTCCGTCCCATGCTCAGACCTCCGAAGACTTGGCGTTGGTCGCTCGACCTGGGTTCGAGCCTGGTCGTCCAGCCGGCAGGCCACCACGGGCACCGGACCCTTGTGACCCGCCCAAAAGACCCTAGGTGCCGTGCGCCGTTGGTGTCCTCGAAAAGGTCCACACGTCCCGGCCCGGTCGCGGCTCACCGCTCCGGACCCCGGCGGGTCAGGCCGTGGGGATGAGTCGACCATCGGCGATGCGGACGATGCGGTCGGCCCGCGCGGCGACGCCGGGGTCGTGGGTGACAACCAGTCCCGCGCGCCCGCCATCGTGAACGGCCGCCCCCAGCAGTTCGACGACCTGCTGGCCGCGATCAGCATCGAGGTGCGCGGTCGGCTCGTCGGCGAGCAGCACCGGCGGATCGACCAGCAGTGCCCGAGCGATGGCGACCCTCTGACGCTCGCCGCCGGAGAGCGCAGCCGGCAGGTGGGTGGCACGATCAGCCACGCCGAGCTCATCGAGCAGCACCTGTGCGCGCTGCCGGGCCGCCTGCCGCGGCATGCCCGCGAACGCCCCCACGGCGGCGACGTTCTCCTCCGCAGTCAGGAACGGCACCAGCCCGGCGGCTTGGAAGACGAACCCGATCCGACGGGCACGCAGCTCGGTGCGCTTGCGCTCGCCGAGCGAGCCGACGTCGACGTCCTCGATCCGCACGTGTCCCTCGGTCGGTGTCAACAACGCGCCCAGCATCGACAGCAGCGTGCTCTTGCCCGACCCGGACGGCCCGACGAGCGCGAACAGCTCCCCCGCCCGGATCGTGAGATCGGCATCCACGACTGCGGTGACCGAAGTGTGACCGTCGCCGTAGATCTTGGTGCAGCCCTCGGCACGGACGAGGGCCCCCCCGCCTGGGTCGTCGAGGTGGTCGCTCATTCGGCGTCCTCCTGCATGGCTGTCGATGGGTCGAGCCGGATCACGCGACGTAGCGCGGCACTGGCGCCGACTGCGCTCGCCAGCAGCAGCGCCGCCGCGATGGTGGCGACGACGCTGGGGCGCAGTGCCAGCGGCATCGCATCCGGAACGAGCTGGGAGAGCGCGAGCGTCGCGAGCGTGCCCCCGGTGGTGGCGACCACCCAGAGCACCCCGACCTGGAACAGCAGCGCGACGACGAGCGTCGTCGGTGTCGCGCCGATCGCCCGGAGGGTCGACAGCACCGGCTGGCGCTCGACCACGAGGAGCGCGAACAACAGGCCCATCACCGCTCCCACTACCGCGACGGCCAGCGCCACGATCACCGAGAAGGTGGAACGCTGAACATCGACACCGGGGATCGCGTCCAGGGCTGTCCCCATCGACACGACGTCCACGGCGATGCCATCGGCGACATCGTCACTCTCGTCATCCATCAGGTCGATGATGTCCTGGTCCAGATCGGCGAGCTCGGCTTCGATCTGGGCCATGACCTCCCCACCATCTGCACCAGGGTCCAGCCGCACCAGGGTGGCGCCGACGAGCGCCTCGGCCCAGCCGGCCTCGGGGAACGCATCGGCACGCACCCGCGACCAGAGGTCCTGTGGCACCCAGACGGTGGGCTGCTGGAGGAACATCGTGTCCTCCACGAAACCGACGATCTGCACCTCGCGGTCGCTTGCGAGCCTGACCGTGTCACCCACCGCGATCCCGCGATCGCGCAGCCGCACGTCCGCTGCGGCGATGCCGGGCTCACCGTCCAGCGGCACCCGCCCTTCGACGAGGTTGGTCGGCTCGGCGGGAGTCCGGGAGGTGTAGCCCACGAGGGTGACCCGGAACCGCTCGTCGCCGCTGCTGATGCTGGTGGGCACGAGCCCCACGGTGCCCGCCTGCCGTACCCCGTCGACGAAGGCAAGTGACCCGCCAAGCGGGGCAGGCACCCGACTGCGGAGCAGTTGCAGTCTCGCCTCCTCGTTGAACACCACCAGGTCCGCGTCCAACGAGCGCAGCACACCGGTGCTGTCACGCTCCAGCGCGTCCGCCAGGCCAGCCAGCATCAGCGTGAGCGTGACCAACACCACCAACGCAGCCGCCGAAGACCACATGCGGCCAAGGGTTCGTCGCAACTCGGCGAGCCCGAGATCGAACCCGGCGCGCATCACCTCCGCCCTCCCAACGCCTCGGCTGGGTCCAGGGACCGCAGCCGCCGAACGGCGACCAGCACCGATATCACCGCCACGACCGTGGTCGCCACGCTGACCGCCGCCCAGAGCCCGACGGACAGGCTCAGGGGCACCCGGGCGGGCAGAAGCCGTGACGCGACACCGACCAGGACGCCGGCCAACACGTTGCTGCCAACCGTGACGAGGACGGCCTGGATCAGCATCGCCGACGCCAGCGTCCGAGGCGGGGCCCCCACCGCCCGCAGCGATTCCAGTGACCGCCGGCGTCCAGCGAGACTGACCAGGAAGAACAGGCCCACCACCGCGCTGACGGCCAGCAGCGCGACCACCGTCGCCATCGCGAAACTCGCGCGCACGCCAGCGATCCCGGGCAGCCCACCCGCGAGCGTCTCCGGCCGTTCGGCGGCCAGCCGCGCCTCCGTCGCCTCGATCCGCGTGATCAGGTCGCTGATGTCCGCGCGCTGCGACGTCCGCACCCCGATCAGGGTGGGCTCCACCTCGTCGGCGTCGGGATAGGTCGCATCCAGCGTGGCCTCCCACTGCGCGTAGGTCACCACAACGGTCGGGATGCTCGCGAACCGCCGATCCTGGCTGAGGCCGACCACCTCGAGCTCGTGACCGGTGTCGGCGATGCGAAAAGTACTTCCGAGCCCCAACCCCAGGTGCGTGTCGGCGAGGTCCACGACCGCTTCACCCGGACGCTGGGGCGCACGACCGTCGACGACCTCCACACCCCCAGGCCCACCGGGTCCCGCCCCCCACAGCGACACGTCGTAGAGGTCGCCACCGATCCGGCCGCCGACGCGAGCCTCCCCGATCGGCCGGGAATCCTCGACGCCATCGAGGTCCGCCACGGTCGCGACGTGCTCCCGGTCGATACGGCTCGCCTGGATCGCGCCCTGTGCCCCATCGGCCAGCACCAACAGGTCCGCCGAACTGTTGGCGACGGCGCCGTTGAGGTCGCCGATGTGACTGGTCCCGATCCCACTGAACGCGAGCACGAGCGCCGACAGCAGCGTTACCGCGAGCATGAGCGGCGCGAACCGCCCCGGCCGTCGACGCAGCTCTCGAAGACCAAGATGCACAATGGGCTCCAGGTGGTACGCGGGTGAGCTCGGACCGGTCCGGCACCACATCACCGGCCCCGCCGGCTCCAGTCGTCGCGCCCACAGCCTCGCACGTCAACCCGTCGGGTGACTCATCCGCACCCCACGAAACGCCTGCCACGAGCCGCCGGCTCACCGACCTCTAAGCCAAGCGCCGAGGTCGGGTCGGGCAGATGGGAACACCGCCCCTCCCATGCGGTCGCGAACCGTGGGAGGTAACCGAACGCGGAGCCGACCCGCAGCTCGATGGAACCTGGTCCTCACGAACGGGTACGGAGCCCTCGCTCTCCAACCTGCCTCGCTCGCTACGCCGTCAGGACGAGCTTGCCTACCAACAGGGGACCGACTCGCTCCGCCAGGACGCGGCGGAGCCATCGACCGAAGCTTCGCTGCGAGCCAAACGTGAGGATCCAGGTTCCCGAACGGATCCGCGGACCTGTGGGTGGGGCGTGCAGGAATCGAACCTGCGACCTCTTGCGTGTCGAGCAAGCGCTCTAGCCGACTGAGCTAACGCCCCGGGGCGGCGTGGGCCGCGCGCGGCGGCGCAGCGTATCCCCAGACGCCCCCTGCCGCGAACTGGGGGCGCGACCGGCGACGCCTCGTGCCGAAGTTCGTCAGCGTACGCACCACGCCTCGTCCGGACCGACGGACTACAACAGGGGTGCCCCGTCGGGCTTTGCGCCGCACAGGTGCACGGTCAGACCGAGCTCGGCCGCCAGGGCGGCCTTGACCGCCATGGCGCGGTCGGCGCCGGCAGCGTCGTGGCCGTAGGCGACCTGGATGTGGTTGGAGGCGTGGCGGCCCATGAACTGGTCCCGCGTGACGCCGTGCAGCACGGCGTGCATGATGGGCCACTCCGGCGTCGTCTCGTTCCAACGGCGTTCGGTCTCCTCCCGTGGCAGTTCGACCACGGTGGCCCGACCGATGTCGAGGTGCAGCGATCCGGCCTCGACGAACACCCGCGACCACACGATCTCCCCCGGCCGTGAGATGCCGCGGGTCGAGCCACCACCGAGGCGGAAGTACAGCGCCGGCTGCCGGAAGGACTCGGTGCCCGCGTAGCCGTCGATGTGGTGGGCGGCCGGCACCGGGCCCGAGATCTCGAAGACCCACACGAAGTCGTCCACGGTGCCGCTGGCGTCCGCGTCGCCCCATCGCACGTCGTGCAGGGTGGTCTCGATCGGCTGCTCGATGGCCTCGTGGATGCGGTTGGTCAACAACGCGTCGAGGGCTGCCCCCTCGTCCACCTCGTTGAAATGCAGGATCGGTCGGCCTTCGGCGATCACGCTGCCGTCCTCTCGCTGGACGGGTGGCCGCTCGCTGTTGTTGAGCAGGGCCTCCGCCAGATCCGAGGCGGGCAGCACGTCGGCGAGCCCGAGTTGGTACTGGATGCCGATGATGTCGCAGCCGTAGCGGTCGTACATCCGGGCCGCGGCGGCGTACATGCGCAGCTGCAACAGCACCTGCGCCTCGGTCAACTCGGTCTCCTCGTCCTCACCGAGGTGGAAGCGCATCCCCCGCGAGATGAGCCACTCGAGCGAGGCCCGTGCCTCCGTCTCGCTGGCCCGGAGGGTCTCCGCGTACAGCGCGGACTGCGAGAGCCGCTCCTTGAAGATCCCGAGCGGGAACAGCAGCTCGTCGGGGATGATCGCGTTGTACATCCCCATGCACCCCTCGTCGAAGACGCCCATGATCGCGCCACGACGACGGAGGGTCGTCCCCAGCTCCTGCGCGACGGCCCGGTCCGCGGGGTCGACGACACCCGGGTCGAACGGGTGGAGGTGACGGTCGTCGTGCTCGATCCGTCGGCCCGCGAGCCACGTGTCGAGATGGTCGAGGAACCACTGGTCGTCGAAGTCCTCGCTCCACAACGTGTCGTAGGCGCGCCCGGCCTTGCGCAGCGACGCGTTGAGGTTGAGCAGCCCGACGAGCCCGGGCCACTGGCCCTCCCAGTTTGCGACCGTCAGGATGGGCCCCTCGTGGCGGAGCAGCCCCCCCAGGATCTGCTGACTGAACTGCCAGACACCCTCGGCGACGACCAGCGGCGAGTTCGGATCGACCTCCGCGAGGACGGCGAGGCCCTCCGCCTGGCTCGCGATGAAGCCGTGCCCCCGCTCCGGGTCCACGGGATGGGCACGCACCAGGTCGTAGCCCTTCCCGGCGAACGCGGCCGCGAGCTTGTGCTCGAACCGTTCCTGGGCGGGCCAGCACCGTCGGTTCGCGGACTCCCGATGGTCGCCGTTGGCGATCATCGGGATGGCAGGGTTCGACATGCGGGATCCTCGTGGTCGACGCTTGGTGGAGGTCCGGATCCTCCTGGGGTGGCGCCCGGAGGACGGCTCAGATGGTCTGCCAGCTCGCCTTCTCCGCCGAACGCATCAACGCATCGAGCACGCGCATGTTCGCGATCGAGTCCTCGAGCGGGACCGGTGGCGGTTCGTCCCTCCGGATCGAGGCCACGAAGGCATCGGCCGCGACGGCGTACTGGTCGCAGACCGGCACCTCGATCACCTCGGGTTCCGCGCCCGGGCTCGGGTCGCGGGTCAACAGCAGGCGGCAGGGGCGGTCGGCTGGGGCGTTGAAGGGGATCTCCACGTCGAGCCGCGCCGAGGTCCCCACGAAGGTCATGCGTTGGTACGGGAAGGACTGCGTGCCGTACGTGAACGTGGCCGTCGTCCCCGAGAAGTCGAGGATCGCGCTCCCGAGCCGATCGATGAGGGTCTGCGGGTCACGGTCCACCACCGCGCACACCCGTTCGGGTTCACGCTCGAGCACGAAGCGGCTCGTGGTCACCGGATAGCAGCCGATGTCGAGCATCCCACCGCCGCCGATGTCCGCCTGGTTGCGGATGTCGTCGGCATCGGTGTTGTGGTAGCTGAAGAAGCCCTGGATCGCTCGTAGCTCCCCGATCTCGCCCGAGGACACCAGATCGCGGGCGCGCAACCACTGCGGATGCGTCCGCACCATGAAGGCCTCCTGGATGCGCACCCCCGTACGGTCCGCGACCTCCAGCAGCGTCTCGGCGTCCGAGGTGGTGAGTCCGATCGGCTTCTCGCACAGCACGTGCTTGCCGGCTTCGGCGGCACGCACGGTCCAGGGGACGTGCAGGTGGTTCGGCAGCGGGATGTAGACGCCCTCGATGTCCGGGTCCTCGAGCACCTGCTCGTAGGAGTCGTAGGCGCGCTCGATCCCGAGCTCCTCGGCGACCTCGGAGGCCCGTGCACCGTCGCGCGAGCCGATCGCGGTGACCTGGCCGTGCTCCGAGCCTCGGATCGCCGGGATCACCTTCGTCGTGGCGATCTTGGCGGTGCTGAGGACGCCCCACCTGAACGCGGCCATGCTCGTCCTTCTCTCTGGTTCGTCTGGCGGCTGCACGAGATGACGCCCCGGCCGTGGCCGGCTGATGCGCTGCCGGTCACACCCGGGGCGTCGTGCGAACTACTCGTAGATGACGGCCTGGATCTCCTCGTCATCGATGTTGTCGGCGTCGTACCAGAAGAAGCCGGTGTCGATGACCTCCGGCAGCTCCTCGCCGTCGAGGGCCATGACCGCGGCCTTCACGGTCTCGTAGCCGATCCCGACGGGGTTCTGGGTGATGGCACCCGCCATCACGCCGTCCTCGATGGCGTTGATCTGGTCCTGACCCGAGTCGAAGCCGATCACGGTGATCTCGCCGCCACGGTCGAGCTCGTTGACCGCGTTCACGACACCGATGGCGGAACCCTCGTTGGAGCCGTAGAGGCCGGCGAGCTCCGGGTAGGCCTGCATCATCGTGGTGGCGATATCGGTCGACTGCAGGTGGTCACCCTCGCCGTACTGGATGTCGACGATCTCCACGTCGGGAGCGTTCTCCTCCATGTAGTTCACGAAGCCGTCCCGACGCTCGACGCCCGTCACGCTGCTCTGGTCGTGGACGACGAGACCGACCTGGCCTTCGCCGCCGATCTCCTCGACCATGTGCTCCGCAGCCAGCGCAGCAGCGGCCTCGTTGTCGGTCGTGGCCGTGGTCAAGGGCACGTCGCTGTCCACCCCGGAGTCGAACGCGATCACGGGGATGTCCCGCTCGGCCGCCTCGTCCATCAGCGGCGCTGCCGCCTGGCTGTCGAGTGCGGCGAAGCCGATGGCGTCCGGACCACGGTCCAGTGCCGTCTGAAGCATGTCGATCTGGACCGCGACATCGCTCTCCGAGTCCGGTCCCTCGAAGGTGATGCTCGCGCCGTACTCCTCGGCCGCCTCCTCGGCGCCCTGTTGGACCGCCTGCCAGAACTGGTGCTGGAAGCCCTTCGACACGAGGGCGATCGAGACCTCCTCACCGTCCGCCGCGGCGTCAGCGTCCTCACCCTCCTCCGCGTCGTCGTCGGCGTCGTCGGCGTCGTCCGTCTCGTCGGCGTCGTCCGCGTCGTCCGCGCCGTCCTCCACCTCGTCGATGGCGTCGTCGGGGTCGTCGACCCCGTCGCCGCCACAGGCGACGAGGACCAGAGCTGCTGCGGTCACTCCGGCGATGCCGGCGAACCTGGATCTCATGTGGGTTCCTCTCCCTCGTGCACTCGATGCTTGCCGTCGTTCGAAGCTTGTCGTTCGAACGGGTCGAACCGGACGCGGTGTCGCGCTCGGCCCTTACTGCTCCTTGCTACGCCGCAGGTTGTCGGCGTAGACCGCGATCAGGATCACGATGCCGACGACCACGGTCTGCCACTCCTGGGGGATCGACATGATCCGGAGCCCGTTGGTGAGCACGCTCATGATGAGCGCCCCGATCAGGGTGCCGACGATGCTGCCCTTGCCACCGGCCAGGGATGTCCCACCGATGACCACGGCGGCGATGGCCTCCAACTCGTAGCCCAGCCCCAGGGCGGGTTGTGCCGAGTTGAGCCGGGAAGCCAGGACCACACCCGCCACCCCGGTGAAAGCACCGGAGAGGGTGTAGACCGTCATCTTCCAGCGTCGGACGTTGATCCCCGAGATGCTGGTGGCCTCCTCGTTACTGCCCATCGCGAACGTGTAGCGACCGATGATGGACTTGCTCAGCAGCACCGCCGCGATCGCCGCCATGCCGAAGAGGATGAACACCCCGTTCGGCAGCGCCAGGAACGGCACGCTGCGCCCGAGGGCGATGAGGTTGAAGCCCTCGACGCCGCTGAAGTAGATCGGAGCGGCGCCCGAGATGACCAACGCGAGCCCCTGCGCGATGAGCATCATGGCCAACGTCGCGATGAAGGGTGGGATCTTCAGCACGGCGATGTTGAACCCGTTGACCAGACCCATCAACGCGCCGGTGAGGATCCCCCCGACGACCCCGACGACCAACGGCAGACCCATGACGCTGAGGAAGGTGCCGGTGGTGACGGCCGCCAGGGTCATCCCCGTCCCGAGGGACAGATCGATACCGCCGCTGATGATGACGAACGTCGTCCCCAGCGCGAGGATGCCGATCACCGCCGTCGAGAGCAGGATCCCGCTGACGTTCGACCAGCTCATGAAGTTGGGGTTCGCCAGGGAGAAGAAGATGACCAACGCGATCAGGCTCGCGAACGCGAGGAACTGCTGGAGCTTCTCGCGCAGCACGCCCGTTCGCGACGGTGCCGACTCCGTACCCGTCTCGGGCGTGACGGTCTTCTCCGGGGCGGTCATGCCAGGCTCCCTGCCGAGTCGATGTGGGTGGCGTAGCTCATGAGGGTCTCCTGATCGGCCTCCGCGTTGTCCAGGACGCCGGTGACCCGGCCCTCGGACATGACCACGATGCGATGCGAGAGGCGCAACACCTCAGGTAGCTCCGAGGAGATCATCATGATCGACTTCCCGGCCGTCGCGAGGTCGGTCAGCAGCTCGTAGATCTCCTCCTTGGCCCCGACGTCGATGCCCCGGGTGGGCTCGTCGAAGATGAGGATGTCGCAGTCACGGAGCAGCCACTTCGCGACGACGATCTTCTGCTGGTTCCCACCGGAGAGGTTCTTGGCCGACTTGCGGATGGAGGGCGTCTTGATCTTCATGGATCGCACGTACTGCTCCGAGACCTCGCTCGCCGCACCGTCACGCACGAACCCGAACCGGTTGGTGAACTCCCCCAGCGAGGAGATGACGATGTTGAACTTCACGTCCTGGTCGAGCATGAGCCCGAACCGTTTGCGATCCTCGGACAGGTAGCCGATGCGCAGCTTCGCGGCGTCGGAGGGAGCCTTGATGCTGACCAGCTCACCGTTGACGAACATCTCGCCGCTCGTGATCCGGTCCGCCCCACAGATGGCGCGAGCGACCTCGGTGCGGCCAGCACCCATGAGGCCCGCGAAGCCCAGGATCTCGCCTCTGCGCAGCTCGAAGCTCACGTCCCGCAGCAGGGACCGGGTGCTGAGCCCCTTCACCTCGAGCACGGGCGTCGGATCGTCGGCCACGGTCGTCGGACGCGTCTCGCCTTCGATGTGTCGGCCGACCATCAGCGAG
This sequence comes from Nitriliruptoraceae bacterium, assembly GCA_007118045.1. GTDB lineage: Bacteria > Actinomycetota > Nitriliruptoria > Nitriliruptorales > Nitriliruptoraceae > SKTG01. The sequence continues at coordinate 8,226 of SKTG01000477.1, read as the reverse complement.
ATGACCTGGCCGACCTCCGCCTCCTCCGTGTCGAGGGTGTCGACGTAGGTCCCGTCCCGCAGCACCGTGATCCGGTCGGAGATCGCCTTGAGCTCCTCCATGCGGTGCGAGATGTAGATGATGCCGGTGTTGCGGGCCTTGAAGTCTCGGATCAGGCCGAAGAGGATCTCGGTCTCCTGCTCGGTGAGCGCCGCGGTGGGTTCGTCCATGATGAGCACGCGAGCGTTGAACGAGAGCGCCTTCGCGATCTCCACGAGCTGCTGCTGCGCGACCTTCAGGTTGCCGACCAGCGCGCGCGGGTCCAGGTGGATCCGGAGGTCCTCGAAGAGCTCCTCCGTTCGGCGGTTGAGCGCTCGGTCGTCGACGAACAAGCCGAGACCTCGCCTGGTCTCGCGCCCGATGAAGATGTTCTCCGCGACGGTGAGGTCCGGCATCAGATGCAGCTCCTGATGGATGATGCTGATGCCGAGCCTCTGGGCTGCCAGGGGGCCGTCCACCGTGATCTCGGAACCGTCGAGCAGCATCGTCCCGCTGTCGCGCTCGTAGATCCCGGAGAGGATCTTCATGAGCGTGGACTTGCCCGCGCCGTTCTCCCCCACCAGAGCGTGGACCTCCCCGGGGTACAGGTCGAGCCGCACGTCATCGAGCGCCTGGACCCCCGGGAAGCCCTTGCTCATGCCCTCGATCTGCAGCAACGGCCGCGACGGCTGGCCCCCCGGCGAGGACGATGATGGCGCACGCATCGAGGACACCGAGCGATCTCTCCCAGAAATCGATTGCACCCGTGCACGAACGATAGAGCGGTGACACCCCCTCTGTCAACGCCGGCGAGCGCGCCGGCCTCAGCCCCGCAGCCGGTACCACCGGCGCGCCGTGGCCCCGAACACCGCCTCCCGCGCGTCGGCCGGGACGAGGCTCGAGGCCGCGTCCCAGACCTGCTCGTACGTGCCGGCCAGCTCGCACACCGGCCAGTCCGAACCGAACATCAGACGCTGCGGGCCGAAGGCCTCGAGCAGCACGTTCGCGTAGGGCCGCAGGTCGGCGGTCGTCCAGTGGTTCCAGTCCGCCTCGGTGATCAGGCCAGACAGCTTGCAGGCCACGTGCTCGTTACCAGCGAGGCGGCGGATCCCGTGCGACCACGGTTCGAGCTGCCCCTGCCGGATGGGCGGCTTGGCACCGTGGTCGAGTACGAAGCGGCCCTCGGGTACCGCCTCGACGGCCTCCGCGGCCACCTCCAGCTGGTGTGGCAGTACCAACAGGTCGTAGACCAGTCCGGCCGACGCCACCGCAGCCAGGCCGCGCAGCACCTCGGGACGGAGCAGCCACCTCGGGTCGTCCTCGTCCTGGACCTGGTGTCGGATGCCGACCAGGAGGTGTCCGCCGGGCCCGGCCGCGAGCCGTGTGAGGGTTTCGGAGAGCTCGGGGTCGGTGAGGTCCACCCAACCCACCACGCCGACGATCAGCCCCTCGGAGGCCGCTGCCTCCGCCAGGAACGCGCGGGTCTCGTCGAGGTCCGGGACGGTCTGGACCAGCACGGTGGCCTGGACGCCGACGGACCCGGTGTGGCGACGCAGGTCCGCGAGCCGGTAGGACCGGCGGATGGGCGCCAACGCCGGTGCCGCCAGCCAGGCCGGCACCTCGGCTCCCAGGTCCCAGAGGTGGTGGTGCGCGTCGATGACGGTCATGCCGGCACCGGTAGCGCGAGGCCTTCGGGGAGCAGGTCCTCGGCGAGCAGCTCCTGCCAGAACCCGGGGGGGACCGTGGCCTCGAAGGCCTCCTGGTTGGCCCGCATCTCCCGCGCGTCCTTGGCTCCGATGACGACACTGGCGACCGCGGGGTGCCCCAGGGGGAACCGCAGCGCGGCGGCCGGCAGCGTGGTGCCGTGTCGCTCACAGACCTCGGCGATGCGCCGCGCTCGCTCCAGCAGGGGCGACGGCGCCGGCGAGTAGTCGTGCCTGGCCCCGGGTTCGGGTCGGGGCCGCGCGAGCAGGCCGGAGTTGAACACGGCCGCAGCGACCACCGCGACCCCGTGCTCGAGCGCCGCGGGGAGCAGGTCGTCGGCCGCACCCTGCTCGAGCAACGTGTAGCGACCGGCCACCATCACGACGTCGAGGTCGGCCTCGCGCACGAAGCGAGCCAGCATCGACGACTGGTTCATCCCCACGCCGATGGCGGCCACCGCACCCTCCGCCCGCAGCTCGGCGAGCGCGGGGAAGCCCTCCTCGATCGCGGCCTCCCAGTGCTCGTCCGGGTCGTGCAGGTAGACGACGTCGAGGTGGTCGAGGCCGAGCCGCTCGAGGCTGTCGGCGACCGAGCGTCGGACCCCGTCCCGGCTGAAGTCCCAGACGCGCCGACTGCTCGCCGGAACGTCGAAGCCCGCGTCGTCGCGGCGGTCGCCACCGTCGGGATCGTCGACCAGCAGGCGACCCACCTTGGTGGAGAGCACGTACTCCGTGCGTGGTCGGTCCGCGAGCGCACGGCCGAAGCGACGTTCCGACAGGCCGAGCCCGTAGTGCGGGGCGGTGTCGAAGTAGCGCACGCCCGCCTGCCACGCGGCGTCGACGGCCGCGCGGCCGTCCTCGTCGGAGATCGCCTGGTAGAGGTTGCCGAGCATCGAGCCGCCCAGCCCGAGCTCGGTCAGCCGGACGCCGCGGTCACCAACCGGACGGGTTCGCATCGGCTCGCTCCTGCCGTCCTCGGCCCTCGGCCTCTCGAACACCGAAGCCCTCAATCGGGTGGTCGCAGCCGAAGGCCGAACATGCCACCGTCGACGTTGAGCACCGTGCCCGTCGTCGACCCGGACATGGGGCTCGCCAGGTAGCAGATGGCGTGGGCGATCTCGTCGGGGGACACCAACCGGCCCGTCGGTTGCCGAGCTTCGAGCGCGGCCCGCTCGGCCGCGGGATCGTCGGCACGGTCGAGCAGCTTCTGCACCCACGGCGTGTCCGCGGTTCCGGGGTCGATGCAGTTGACCCGGATGCCCTCACGCACGTGATCGGCGGCCATCGCCAAGGTGAGCGCCTGCACGGCTCCCTTCGATGCGCTGTACAGCGCCCGCTGCGGGATCCCGGCGTGCGCCGCGATCGAGCTGGTGTTGACGACGGCGGCGGCGGGTGAGCGTCGCAGGGCCGGTAGGGCGGCTCGCGTCACCCGGGCCATCCCCACCACGTTGACGTCGAGGACGCGCAACCATTCCTCGTCGTCGTTGTCGGCGATCGTGCCCTGCGCCCCGATGCCGGCGTTGTTCACGACGACGTCGAGCCGTCCGAACGCTTCCACGGCACCGTCCACGGCCTCGCGCACGGCCGCGTCGTCAGCGACGTCGCACCGGAACGAACGCGACCCGTCCGGTGCCGACGACACGTCGAGGTCGAGGACCCCGACCCGAGCACCGCGAGCCAGCAGCATCGCGGCGGTGGCCCGGCCGATCCCCGACGCGCCACCGGTCACGATGGCGGCCAGACCGTCGAACTCCGCGTTGCCCATCCCGACCTCCCTCTCCGGCTTCCTGGCGGCGACCCGGCCGCCTCGGCCGACGTTAGACCACGCCCAGCGTCAGCAGCACGTTGGCGTAGACGCGGCGCTCCCCCGTGGCGATCACCAGCGCGACGTCCTCCGAACGTGCGGCTGCGTAGAACGCGAACCGGTCCAAGCGCTGCGCCGGTTCCACGAGCAGGGCCTCGATCTCCTCGAAGATCGTGGGCTCGGGATCCGAAGCGGGTGGCTGCATCAGCGTCGCGGACTCCACGACGATCGCGTCGAGCAGGACCTCGAGGACCTCCGGGGTCGAGGGCACGTCGGGGGCCAGGTTGAGGAAGACGCGGGTCGCCGACGGCGACACACCCGTGCTGACCGGGTAGTGCCCGTCCGCGATGAGCACCCGCGAGCCGTGGCCTGCGGCAGCCAATGCGGCGAGTACCTCGGGATGGATGAGCCGGTAGCGCAACACCTCGTCCCCCTCGATCCGACCCGGTGGCGGCTGGTCGCACCAGTCGCCGGGTGGTGATCCGTCACGTAGCGCCCGGAGCGTCCAGCAAACGATTTCTCGACGCTAGGCGCGGGGCCGGAGCCCTGTCAACGCTGGCGCGCCGGGGCTCGACGCCGGGGCGTGGAGCTCTCCCGCACGATGAGCTCGGTCGGCAGCGAGACGCGGGTCGGGGGACCGCCCGGGTCCTTGGCCCGCTCGACGAGCATCTGGGCGGCGACGCGACCGAGCTCGTACGTGGGTTGCGCGACCGTGGTCAGGGCCGGGCTGACCAGGCGGGCCCAGGGATGCTCGTCGAAGCCGACGATGCCCATCTCGTCGGGGATGCTCACACCCCGGTCGGCCAGGCACTCGAGCGCACCGAGGGTCATCTGGCTGTTGGCCACGAACACCGCGTCCGGCGGCCGATCGAGCTCGAGCAGCTGGCTCATCGCCCGGTAGCCGCCGGCTTCCCGGTAGTCGGTGGTCCGCACGAGCGCGGGGTCGTAGGGCACGCCGGCCGCCTCCAGCGCCCCGCGGTAGCCCGCGAGCCGTTGCGCCGCCGTCGAGAGGGCCAGGTCACCGGTGATGCAGGCGATGCGTCCGTACCCCGACGCGAGCAGGTGAGCGGTCGCCTGTTCGGCTCCGCACTCGTTCTCCACCAGGACGGAACCGACCGCGGAGCTGGGCAGGTCGCGATCGATGGTGACGACGGGGATGTCGAGCTCGAGCAGGGGCTCGAGGACGCCCCCGCTCTCCGAGGCCGGCGAGATCACGACCCCGGCCACCCGATCGGCGACGGCGACCTCGATGTAGCGCTGTTCCTTGTCGGGTTCGTCGTCGGTGTTGCACAGCACGACGGACTTGCCGACGTCCTGGCCGATCTCCATGACGCCGCGGCTCACGGCGGTGAAGTGGAACGCGTCGATGTCGGAGAAGATCAGCGTCCACACCGCCGAGGTCTGTCGGCGCAGGTTGCGGGCGACCACGTTGGGGCGGTAGTCGAGCGCTTCGATCGCCTCGTTGACCCGCGACGCCATGTCGGGGCGGACGTTGCCCCGCTGGTTGACCACGCGTGAGACGGTCGCCGGCGACACCGAGGCGAGCTTGGCGACATCGTAGATCGTCGGCATCTCGGCTCCCTCCCGCGGACCGCGGCGGTGCGCCGACCGGGCGCCTCCATGTGCCACCGTAGGCGCACGGGGCACCGAGGTGCACTTTTCGCCGTGCGACACGACGCCGACACACCGGGGACCGCATGCCCACCGATGCCGACGCGACCTCGACCCGCACGGCCGCGCGGCCGCGGCCTACGACGCCGGGCGGACCAGGTACTTCACGTCACCCTGCCCCGGGGGGACCGAGAGGGTCGCCGGCACCTCGGCCAAGCTCAGCTCCTTCGAGACCAGTGCGTCGAGCTCCAGCACCCCCGAGGCGACCATGGCGGCGGCACGCCCGTGCGTCAACGGGTTGAGGTAGGACCCCTGGATGCGCAGTTCGCGGGCGAAGATCTCGAACGGGCTCACCTCGACGAGCGCGGCCTGCGGTGCCACACCGAAGACCACCACGGTGCCGCCGCGCCTGGTCATCGCGAGGGACTGCCGGAAGGTCTCCGCGACGCCGGCACACTCCAACACCACGTCGACCCCGCCGGGCGCGAGGCCGGCCGGACCCTCGATCGCCGCGATGGGATCGTTCGCCGTGGGGTCGATCGTGGCGGTTGCTCCGAGCCGCTCGGCGAGCTCGCGGCGAGCACGCTGGCGGGTCGAGAGCACCACGGTGGTCGCCCCCGCGAGCCGGGCGAGTTGGACCATGAGCTGGCCGATCACGCCCCCACCGAGCACCGCGACCGACCCTCCGGGTTCGATCCCGGCGAGGTCCAGTCCCCGCAGACAGCAGGCGAGCGGCTCACAGAACGCCGCATGGGTCGCCGGGACCTCCGGGGGGAGCTCGTAGGCCTGCTGCTCGGGCACGGCCACGTACTCCGCCAGGCCACCGTCGCGCTGGACGCCGAGCGCGGTCAGATCGGGACAGAACGAGACCCGACCGGCCCGGCACTGCTCACAGACCCCGCACGTGATGTTCGGGTCGACGGTCACCCTCGCCCCGACGGCGATGCTCGAAGCGCCGTCAGCCCGTACCACCTCGCCGCCGAACTCGTGCCCCAAGGTCACGGGCGCGGCCGACGGGTACTCGCCGTCCACGATGTGCCGATCGGTCCCGCAGAGGCCGCATGCGTCCACCTTGACCAGCAGCTCGCCGTCGCCGGGCGTCGGCTGGTCGATCTCCGTCATGGCCAGCTCGCCGCTGGCTGCGAGTCGCACGGCCCGCACGGTGGTCTCCTCGTCTCATCGGTGCACGCGCGAGCTCCCGGTCAGCTGTCGGTCCCGTCCCGTGGACGCCGCAGCGGGAGGGGCTCAGCTCTCGTCGACCACGAACGTCTGCTCGTCGTACTCGCGGCGGTCGCCGGACTCGGCGTCCATCTCGAACACCACGATGCGCCACTCCCCCGGCGTCCAGAACGTCTCCTCGAAGCGGAACTCGCCCCAGTCACCCATGGTGCCGCCCATGGTGTGACCCTCGACGGTGGGCTCGGCGTCCTCGCCGTGGTAGACCTCGTACTGCACGTTCGCCTCGAAGGTGTTGCTGCAGCCGACCACCTCGACGGTCGCCGGGCTCGCGCCGGCCTCCTGCCAGCCTTCGCCATCGGCGCTGGGGAAGGCGATGGTCGCCCCCGGCTCGGCGCCCTCGATCGCGTCGCAGTCCGGCGCCGCCTCCTCGGGTGCGCGGTGCGCGGCGGCGCCGTCGTCGGTCTCCTCGCCGTCGTCGCCCTCGTCCTCGTCGGTGGCCTCCGCGTCCGCGTCGGTGGCGTCCCCGTCGGCGGCGTCCGCGTCCTCGTCGGCCTCCTCGCCGTCCGCGGGGTCGTCGTCCTCCTCGGTGGCCTCGTCGCTCGCATCGGCGTCGGTGTCGTCCGCGTCGTCGGTGTCGTCCGCGTCGAGGTCGTCGTCTGCCTCGGGCGCGTCGTCCGCGACCTCGTCCTCGATGTCGACCCCTTGACCGTCATCGGGGGTTCCGTCGTCGTCCCCGCCGCACGCCGCCACCAGGAGCGCGAGGACGCCGATCCAACCGACGAACAGCCTCGCCCCGCGCCGCTCACGGAGCGTCGTCACCCGGGCGTCGAGGTGCCGTCGTTGTGCCATGGGTCCTCCGGATCGGTTCCGACGATGCGACCATCGTAGACCGCGATCGCAGCGGAACCCCGCAACCGACGACGGCGTCTCCGAGGTCTCGCCGCCATACCACGAGGCTCGCGAAGCGTGACCGTGTGGGCGTCCACCGGCGATCACGTCCGCGTCAGCGCTCGCGTGCGAGCTCGCCGCGAACCGACGTGCCGCCGCACGAGCCACCTCATCGCTCGTCGGACGCCTCCCGTACGACCTGCTTGGGCTGCCGCAACACCCCGAGTCCACCGAGACCGACGGCGAGCACGCCGAGGACCGCCAGCGGGACCCCTGCCGTCCGGTCCGGGTCGTAGACCCCGCCGATCATGAGCAGCGCGAGACCGACGACGGTGGCGAGCAGGCTCAGGATCGTCCGCCACCGGTGCGCACGCGGCACGGGCGGGGTGACCTGCTCGAAACGTCGGAACAGCGCGACGAGCCCGGCGAGCACGAGGGAGCAGAGGAGGAGCCAGAGGGGCCGGTACAGCCACCAGGTCGCGTCGATCTCCGTGGCCGCCGGCAGCAGCCCCGTCGGGTACGCGAGGGTGGTGGTGAGCACCAGTGCCGTCATGTGCCAGAGGAAGATCGTCAGCACGACGCTGCCGAGCAGCACGATCGGCGCGTACACCGCGGGTCGCTGCAGCAGCCGCCGCAGCGGCCCCTGCATGGCCATCAGCAGCCCGATCTGCGCCAGGGCGAACGTCCACAAGGTGACGCTCGGCGGGTCGGTGTTGCTGTGCTGCTCGCCCCAGACGGCGACCATGCTGACCGGGTAGTCGGCGAAACGCACCAGCGCCACCGTCACCGCACCGGCTGCGGCCCCGAGCGCTGCTCGTGTCCAGGGCCGTGTGGGCAGACGACCGTCGGCCCAGAGGTAGCCGAGCTGGTGGACCGACAACCACACCAGCCCGTAGTTGAGGTACCCGACGACCGGGACCCCCGCCATCTCGAGTCGATCGACGACGATGAGCAGCAGGGAGGTCACGGCCAGCACCCAGGCGCCGAAACGCTCGTGCAGCCACACGCTGAGCGGCACGAGGC
>SKTG01000424.1 GCA_007118045.1 Nitriliruptoraceae bacterium | reverse complement strand
TCGACGTGGCCACGGCTGTCGGTGAACTCGACGACGTGCTGACCACCGAGGCGGAACGGACCGACGGCGAGCCGATCGCGCGACGCCCCGACCTCGCCACCGGGCTGCTACTGCTCGCCGGCTGTACCGACGACGCCGTTCGCCTCGTCGACGCCACCGATGTTCTGGGGTGGGACGGGGACCGTGACCCCGCTGCGGTGGTCGTGCCCTTCCTGCTGGTCGCCGCCAGCAACGCCAACCAGGACCAGAGCTGGGGTGACTCGCTCCTACTCGAGTTGCTCGACAGGGCCAACGACACCGGCTGGCTCCACGACCGGCTGCCAGACGACGGCCTCGACACGCTGCGGGCCACCCTCGCCGACCAGGCACCGCAGGCAGCGGACCGGTACCGCGCCACCCGGAACGACGACCTGCTGCTCTCCACGCTGCTCACCGACCACCTCGAGCGTCACCCGCCGTCAGCACCCGAGCGTCAACGCTGGCTGTCGATCGGCCGCAGGCTGGTCGACGGGCGCATCGACGAGGTCGTCGGCGGCCAGCACCGTGCCGCCTACGCCCGCGTAGCCCACCTCGCGGCGGCCTGCGCCGAAGCGATCACGCTCACGACAGGTCCGCACGACGCCAGCTGCTACCTCGACGACCTGCACACCCGCTATCCCCGCCACACCCTCTTTCGCCGCGAGCTCCGGACCATCGCCGGCCAGTCCCCGCTGCTCGGATGACCAGGACCCATAGGTCGGGCGAGCGGTCAGGATCGCCGGGCGTGCTCCGGCTCGTTGTTGTCGCCAGCGAGGATCGCGGCGAGCTTCTCGGCGGCAGGGCGATCCCACGCCGGGATCGCATGGGGGTAGACGTTGACCGTGGTCGAGATCCGCGCGTGGTTGAGCCGCTGGGACAACGTGGCCAGCGGCACCGGGCAGCGGCAAGGGCTGTCGCCGCTAGTTGCTGGGCAGCCGCACTGACAACGGCGCAGCACCTGCGCACTCTCGGCATCCAGGTCGGTGCAGTGCGTCGCGTCCGTCTTGGTCGCCCCGAGCACCGGGCCGTCGGGGCCGACCACCAGCGCGCGCGTGAACGCGATCACGCCCGTGCCGGCATGCGAGCGCGCGTTGTCGACCTCCAGAGCCAAGTCGTCCAGCGCACGCACCGAGGCTCGACGCGAACCATGCACCGTCCGCGTCGCGTCGCGCTGCCGACCCGTCGCCGCGTCCACACCGGCGTCCACCCGCAGCTCCCACCTGCCCCGACCGCGTTGGATCGAACCTCGCGCCATCTCCCGCTCCTCGTGTCCGGCCCATGGGTGAACCATGGGCAGCTCATGGGCACGAACGCCCCGGACACTGAACCGCCCCGGCAACGGCGAACGGGGGCAAGACACCAAGATCCGGCCGCGAAGGCCGGATCTGTGATGGAGCGGATGACGGGATTCGAACCCGCGACCTCCACCTTGGCAAGGTGGCGCTCTAGCCAACTGAGCTACATCCGCGCGAGGATCGGAACGGTAACCGGTCGCCCTACGCCGGGCAAACCGCCCCGCGGGTGCTGTGGCGGGCACCGCCCAGGCACGCGACGCCAGCCCGTCCGAGGCCCGCGGATCCCCGCGGACATCCTGCCGATCCCGTCCGAACCAGGGTGCGCGAGGGCCTGTGAGGGCCCGAGAGGCCACTCCGAACAGCCCAGCGCCGCTGACAGTGTCGCGCGCTCAGCGTTCCCCGCTCAGCCGTCCTCGTCCACCCGCAACTCACGGCGCAACAACTTGCCCACGGCCGACTTCGGCAACTCCTCGAGCACCTCGACGGCTCGGGGGTACTTGTACGCCGCCAGCCGCGCCTTGCAGAAGCCGATCAGCTCCTCCGGGGTCACCCTGGCGTCGGGTCGCAGACTCACGAAGGCCTTGACCGTCTCGCCCCGGTACTCGTCCGCAACGCCGATCACCGCCGCCTCGCGGACCGCCTCGTGCTCGTAGAGCACGTCCTCGACCTCGCGCGGCCAGACCTTGTAACCGGACGCGTTGATCTGGTCCTTCTTGCGGTCGATCAGGTAGAACCAGCCATCGTGGTCCATGTAGCCGACGTCACCCGTGTGCAAGCGGCCCTGTGGGAAGGCATGGGCCGTCTCCTCGGGCTTGCGCCAGTACCCGGGCACCACCTGCGGGCCGGAGATCACGATCTCCCCCACCTCGCCCGCCGGCAGGTCGGCGCCGTCCTCGCCGACGACCCGCACGACCGTGTCGAACAGCGGCACGCCGATCGAGAGCGCCCCCGAGGTGGGGTCGACCGGTGCCTCGACGCCGATCGGCACCCCGTGTGACGGCGACGTCGTCTCCGTGAGGCCGTAGAAGTTGTGGATGTAGACACCGAACCGCTCCTCGAAGACCGTGACCGTCGAGGGCGGGATCGGGGCGCCACCGGACAGCACCGTCGTGATGCTCGACATCGCCTCCCGGTCCGCGCCCGGTGCGTTCATCAGCGCGATGAAGATCGTGATCGAACCCATGGCGAAGGTCGGCCGATGCTCACGGATCACGTCGACGGTCAACGACGGCTCGAAACGGTGGAAGAGCACCAGCGGCGCTCCCGTCAGCAGGGTTACACCGATCTGCGCGATGAGCCCCGTGATGTGGAAGAGGGGTGAGACGCCGAGCATCGTGTCGCGGTCGCTCAGATCGCACCACTGCCGGTAGGTCTGCGTGTTGAACGCCACGTTGCCGTGCGTGTTCATCGCGCCCTTCGGAGGACCGGTGGTCCCCGAGGTGTAGGTCAGAAACGCGACGTCGTCCGGACCGAGCGACACCTCCGGTGGCACCTCGCCGCGGACCTCGTCGAGGGCCTCGAGCAGGTCCCGGATCAGCACCACCCCGGGAGAGGCGCCCGGGTCCGGATCGTCGTGGTCTCGCTCGGTGACCGCCCCGACGCCGGCCGACGCGCTCCGGGCCTCGGAGCTGCTCGGCTCGTTTCGGAACGCCCGCGGATCGTCCCGCGTCTGGAACGCCCGCGCGGACGTGGTGAACACCGTGTGCACGGCCGTGGTCGGTGCGACCTCGCGCGCCACGTCCCGGTAGAGTTCGTCGAGGCACACCAGGACCCGAGCCCCCGAGTCCTGCAGCAGCGACGCGAGCTCCCGAGCCTTGTTCATCGGGTTGATCGACACCGCGACCGCCCCGGCTTTCCACGCACCCACCAGGCCGATCACGAACTGGGGCACGTTCTGCAGGTAGAGGGCGACCCGGTCCCCTGGCTCCACGCCCGACCGCAGCAGAGCCACGGCGAACGCGTCCGTCAGCTCGTCGATCTCCCCCGCGGTGATGGTCGCGTCGAAGTAGTGGATCAGCGCAGCGTCGGGGTCGCGCGCCACGGTGGCGCGGAACATGGCGAGGGCGGAATCGAACTGCGGCGTCAGGTGTGCCGGCTGACCCGCCGGGTAGCGGGCCAACCACGGCCGCTCGTCGTAGACGCTCACGCCGGGCATCGGCGATGGCCGATCATCGGACGTTCCTCCCCGTCGAGCCGAACCCACCGCTGCCGCGCTCCGAAGCGTCGAGATCGTCCACCTCGACGACCTGTGCGCGGCCCACCGGTTGGAGCAACAGCTGCGCGATGCGTTCTCCGACCTCGATCGCCACCGTGGCCGGGCCGAGGTTGATGAGCAGGACCTGCAGCTCGCCGCGGTAGCCGGCGTCGATCGTTCCCGGCGCGTTGGCGACCGTGAGCCCGTGACGGCGAGCGAGACCGGACCGGGGGTGGACGAGCCCGACCCAGCCCATCGGGATCGCGAGCGCCAGGCCCGTCGACACGGCGGCGCGGTCACCCGGCGCGATCGTGTGCGCCGTGGCGGCCGCGAGATCGAGCCCCGCGTCGCCCTCATGGGCGTAGGCGGGCAGGGGGACGGAGGGGACCAGGCGACGCACAGCAAGCTCGGGCCGCTGGGGCCAGGGGCCCGACGCGGGTGTCTCCATCACCCGGGGGAGGTACCGGCGGAGGGGTCGGTCTCCGCGACCTCGCTGTCACCCGGCGCCGGCGCCACGCCACCGGTCGGTGACCGTCGTCGTCGCGCCGCCAACCGCGCGGCACGTTCCGAGACCGCGGCGGCGGAGGCCTGCAACTCCTCGACCGCACTCACCAGCATCGCGGGTACCTCGTGGATGTCCGGCAGCGCGTCGTAGTCCGCGGTGAAACCGAAGTTCAGCCACCCGTCGAGCGACGTCACCCCGACGCCGTAGCTGTGGTTGGCCGCGAGCGGAGTGAACGGGAACGCACCCAACAGGCGAGCCCCCATGCAGTAGATCGGCAGCTGCGGCCCGGGCACGTTGGTGACCAGGAAGTTGAACATCCGCGTGTTGACCGCGATCCGCGACGCCATCGCGTGCAGGGTCGGGGGCGCGAACTCGCCGAGCCCGAGCAGGAACCCGGCACCCACCGCGGCGTGCGAGGACTTCACCTGGCTCATCGCGTCGTGGCAGATCCGCAGCCGCTCGACCGGATCCATCTCGAACATCGGCAGGTCGACGAACACCGATACCACCCGGTTGCCGAGGTGGTGCTGTTCGGACGACTGTCGCGTGCTGACCGGGACCATGGCCCGCAGCCAGACCCCCTCGGTCCGGGCGCCGCGGTGGCGCAGGTAGCGGCCGGTGGTGTCGGCCACCGTCGCCAGGATCACGTCGTTGACCGTGGTGCCGAACGCATCCTTGATCGCCTTGACGTCCTCGAGAGCGATGCGCTGGATCTCGAAGCGACGGTAGGAGCCGGGCGGCTGGTTCAGCTCCGATCGCGGCGCCGGCTTGACCAGGTTGCTGCGCGCCATCCGACTCACCCCGGCCCCCACCGCGAACGCGCGCTTGGCGGCCGTGGACGGGGTGCGGGCGAGCCGCCCCACCGACTCGACCAGGTGCGCGGGTGAGGTCGCGAGCTGACGCACCGCGTCACCGGCCAACCGGGTCGTCGACGGCGTCGGGTTCGGCGTCCACGGCTGCGGGTCCGGGACCTCGTCGCTCTGATCCGGCGCGACGTCGAGCACGACAGTGGCGATGTCGATGCCGGCGAGCCCGTCGATCATGGCGTGGTGGGTCTTGCCGAGCAGCGCCAGTCGGCCGTGCTCGAGACCCTCGATGACGTAGAGCTCCCAGAGCGGCCGTTGCCGGTCGAGCTGGCGGGACAGGATCCGCGTCGAGTACTCGGTCAGCTGCGCCGTGTTCCCGGGGGCCGGCAGCGCGGCGTGGCGCACGTGGTACGACAGGTCGAAGTGCGGGTCGTCCACCCAGACGGGCGCTCCCAGCTGCCACGGCGGCGTGACGATGTGCTGCCGGTAGCGGGGCAGCAGGTGCAGGCGCGACCGCACCAGCTCGAGGAAGGCCGAGAACGAGAAGGTGCGCTCGCCCTCGGGAGGGTCGAAGACGAAGAGCCCACCGACGTGCATGTGGCGCGTCGGCGACTCCATCTCCAGGAAGGCGGCGTCGAGCGAGCTCAGCCGCTCGCCGTGCCCCTGCCCCCCGGTGTCACCGGACCCGTCGGCGGTCGCCTCCCCGTCCACGTCCGATCGCTCCTGCTCCGCCACCGTGCTGCCTCCCGCGCCGGCTCCGAGCCTATCGGGGACGACGAGACTCCCCGGCGGACATCCGGGCCCGCGGAGCCGTCACGGACTCGCCGACCGAGGCCCGCGTTCCCCGCCTCCCGTGCCGCTCAGCGAGCGGGCATCCGCAGGGCGCCGTCGAGCCGGACGACCTCGCCGTTGAGGTAGGGGTTGGCGACCACCTGGTGGACCAGCAGAGCGTAGTCACCGGGCTGGCCGAGCCGATGCGGGTGCGGGATGTCCTCGGCGAGCGCCTCCCGCGCCTCCTCGGGCAGCCCGGCGAGCATCGGGGTGTCGAAGGTGCCTGGTGCGATGCTCACGACCCGGATCTGGTGCCGGGCGAGGTCACGGGCGGCCGGCAGGGTCAGACCCACCACGCCCCCCTTGGAGGCGCTGTAGGCGGTCTGGCCGACCTGGCCGTCGTACGCCGCGATCGACGCCGTGTTCACGATGACGCCCCGGTCACCGTCCAGCGGTTCGTGCTCGGCCATCACGGTGGCGGCCAGTCGCAGCACGTTGAAGGTCCCGACGAGGTTGACCGTGACCGTGCGCTGGAACGCCTCGAGCTCGTGCGGTCCGTGCTTGCCGAGGACCCGGGCGGCCGTCGCCACCCCGGCGCAGTTGACGGCGACCCGCAGCTCACCGAGCTCGCCGGCCTGCGCGATCGCCTCACCGACGCCGTCCGGGTCGGTCACGTCGGTCGGGACGAAGCGAGCCCGCTCCCCCAGCTCGTCGACGAGCCCGTCCCCGTCCGCCTCCGGCAGGTCGACCAGCACCACCCCGGCGCCGGCGGCGTGGAGCTGTCGTGCGGTCGCGGCCCCCAGGCCCGAGGCGC
>SKTG01000304.1 GCA_007118045.1 Nitriliruptoraceae bacterium | reverse complement strand
CGACACCCTCTCCACCAAGCTCGAGGCGGCCCTCGACAAGGTCAAGGGCCGCGGGCGCCTCGATGAGAAGACCGTCGACGCCACGCTGAAGGAGATCCGTCTCGCGCTGCTCGAGGCCGATGTCAACTTCAAGGTGGTCAAGGGCATCGTCGAGCGCCTGCGCGAGCAGCTGGTCGGCGAGGACGTCGCCAAGGCGCTCAACCCGTCCCAGACCGTGATCAAGGCGGTGGACGCCGAGCTCACGCGGGCGCTGGGTGGCGAGGCCGCCTCGCTGGAGCTCAAGGGTCCGGCCCCGTCGGTGATCGTGCTCGCCGGCCTCCAGGGCTCCGGCAAGACCACCGCCGCCGGGAAGCTGGCCGCGCACCTGAAGTCGAAGGGCCGCAACCCGATGCTGGTCGCGTGCGACCTGCAGCGCCCCGCCGCCGTCGAGCAGCTGAAGGTCAACGCTGGCCGGGTGGGCGTGCACGTCTACGCACCCGCGACCTCCGGTGACCCGGTACCGGTGGCGCGCGACGGCATCGGCAAGGCGCGCGAGACCGGCTGCGACACGGTCATCGTCGACACGGCCGGCCGGCTCCACGTCGACGAGGAGCTGCTCGCTCAGGCCAGGGACATCACCCGGGTCGTGGGCGAGCACGGCGGGCTCGTGCAGACCCTGTTCGTCATCGACGCGATGATCGGCCAGGAGGCCGTCAACGTCGCCAAGGCGTTCGCCGACCAGGTCGGGTTCGACGGGGTGGTGCTCTCCAAGCTCGACGGTGACGCGCGGGGCGGCGCGGCGCTCAGCGTCCGCGAGGTCACGGGCGCGCCCATCATGTTCGCCTCCGTCGGCGAGGGCATGGGCGATTTCGAGGCCTTCCACCCCGACCGCATGGCGCAGCGCATCCTCGGCATGGGCGACGTCATGTCGCTGATCGAGAAGGCCGAGGCGACCTACACCGAGGAGGAGAGCGCGAAGGCCGAGCAGGCCTTCATGTCCGGCGAGTTCACGCTCGAGGACTTCCTCGAGCAGATGCAGATGCTCAAGCGCATGGGACCGCTGCAGGGGCTGCTCGGCATGGTCCCCGGGATGGACAAGCAGCTCAAGGGCGTCGACATCGACGACAAGCAGTTCGATCGTGTCGAGGCCATCATCCGGTCGATGACGCCCAAGGAGCGGCGGGACCCCAAGGGGGTGCTCAACGGGCGCCGACGCAAGCGCATCGCGGCCGGTTCCGGCACGACCGTGACCGAGGTCAACCGGCTGGTCAAGCAGTTCCAGGAGATGCAGAAGATGATGAAGTCGGCCGCGAGGTCGGTCGGCCAACAGGGTGGCAAGCCCACCGGGATGAAGGGCGCCAAGGCGCAGGCCGCGGCCGCCCGGCAGATGCAGCAGCAGCTCGGGGCAGGCGGCCCCGGCGGGGCCGGAGCCGGGCTCGGAGGTTTCAGCGGCCTGCAGCCCGCCCCCAAGCGCGGCAAGCGTCGCTGAACCGCGGCCGCCCGCGTGACGGCGCGAGTGCGATAGGCTCTGTGGCCACGCCGTTCGGAGCTCGTCTCCCTGCGTCGTGACACGTCCCGACCGATCCCCGCCCCACCGTCGCCACGCCCATCCACCGTGCGCGGCCGTGCAGGTACGGATCGTCTCCACGGCGGTGCGCACGAGCGCCCGCCCCGAACCGAGGTTCCGCCATGGCCGTCAAGCTCCGCCTGCGCCGCGAGGGCGCCGTCAAGCGTCCGCACTACCGCATCGTCGCCGCCGACTCGCGTTCCCCGAGGGACGGTCGGTTCATCGAGATCCTCGGCGACTACCACCCGTTGCACGAGCCCTCGACGATCCAGATCGACGAGGAGCGCGCGCTGCACTGGCTCAACCACGGTGCCCAGCCGACCGAGGCGGTCGAGAAGCTGCTGCGCATCACCGGGGTCTGGGAGACGTTCAAGCCGGGTGACAAGCCCAAGCGCGAGCGGCCGGAGGCCAAGGAGAAGCTCTCCAAGAAGGCCAAGGCGAAGGCCGCCGAGGCGGAGGGCCAGGCGTGAGGTCCGAGGACGTCCTGGCCTTCGTGGCCCAGCAGCTGGTCGACCACCCCGACGACGTGCGCATCGAGGTCGACGAGGACGACCGCGAGACCGTCCTCGAGCTGCACGTCCACGACGAGGATCTCGGCAAGGTCATCGGCAAGCGGGGCCGCACCGCGAAGGCGCTGCGCACGCTGGTCAAGGCGGCGGGATCCCTCGACGACGAGAACGTGACCGTGGAGATCGTCGACTGATCACCGATCCGCGGGGTCGGGCCGGACACCCGATCGACACCGGCCCCGCCGGCGCTCACGTTGGATGCTCACGGCCCGGTGCTCCGGGGTGGAGGGCCTGATGAGCGATCCCGACGCGACGACGGTCATCATCGGCCGCATCGTCAAGCCGCACGGGCTCGTCGGCGAGGTCGCGGTGATCAGCCTCACGGACGTGCCCGACCGGTTCGCGGCCGGGACCGTGGTGTGGGTCGGTGCCGAGGCGATGACCGTGACCGGTAGCCGGCCGCACCAGGGCCGGCTGCTCGTCCGCTTCGAGGAGGTGGGCGACCGCACCTCGGCGGAGCGGCTGCGGGGTCGCGAGGTCCGAGCCGAGCCGGTGGACCACGAGGGGTCCGAGACCTTCTTCGTGCACGAGCTGGTCGGAGCGCTGGTGCGCGACGAGGCAGACCGGCCACTGGGCGAGGTCACGGCCTGGATCGAGCTGCCGGCGGCCGCGGGCTACGACCTGCTGGAGGTCCGACGCGAGGACGGCTCGAGTTGGCTCCTGCCCGCCGTCGACGAGTACGTCGAGGTCGAGGAGGACACCGAGGGCCTTCTGCTGCGGGTGATCGCCGCACCGGAGGGCCTGGTCCACGGCGAGGCGGACGAGGTCCGGGAGGCCGACCCGAACGGCACCGACACGGACGGCGTGGACGGGCCCGGTTCGTCGTGAGGATCGACGTGCTCACGATCTTCCCGGGCTGGTTCGCCGGCCCCCTGACCACCTCGTTGTTGGGTCGGGCCAGGCGTGAGGGCACCCTCGACGTCCGGCTGCACGACCTCCGCGACTGGACCACCGACCGGCACCGCAGCGTCGACGCGGCCCCGTACGGGGGCGGTGCCGGCATGCTGATGCGCGCGGACGTCTGGATCGCCGCATGCGAATCGGTGTGGAACGACCTGCCGGCGGGGTCCACCGTCGGTCACGTCCATGAGCCCCCCGCGGAGGCGCACCACGTGGCCGGGGGCGAACGTCCCCGCACCGTGCTGCTGACCCCCCGTGGGCGACCGCTGACGCAGGCGTTGGCCACGGAGCTCGCCGCGGAACCCCGGCTCGTGTTGCTGTGCGGACGCTACGAGGGCATCGACGAACGGGTCCATGAGCTGGCCGCCACCGACGAGGTCTCGATCGGCGACTACGTCCTGTTCGGGGGTGAGGTGGCCGCCGCCGCGGTGATCGAGGCCGTCACACGGCTCGTGCCCGGGGTGGTCGGCAACGCCGCGTCGCCGGACGACGAATCGTTCTCGTCGGGGCAGCTCGAGTACCCGCAGTACACCCGGCCCGCCACGATCCGGGGGCGTGGCGTCCCGGAGGTGCTCACCTCGGGTGACCACGCCGCGGTCGAGCGGTGGCGGAGCGAGCGGGCCGCGACGTTGACCCGGCAGCGACGACCGGACCTGCTCGGCCCGGACGAGCGGACGTGAGCCGGATCGGACGGTGATCGGGACGGTCACGCGTGAGCCCGGGGTGGCCGGGCCCGCGGAGCCGTCCGCGACGCGTGCGATCCGCTCGCCCGGTTGACCGGCGTGGCCGCGAGGTCGTACCCTCCGCGCTCCACGGTACGGGTGGGTCGTAGCTCCCTGCGCCCGGCATCCGGTTCCGCACGGGACGGTCCCACGGGGAACGCCCCCCGCTCGGAGGTACCGGACCGGGGTGTCGCACCGGACGTCGGTTGAAGAGGGCCCTGGACCGGATCGACGACACGTCGGACCGGGACGTGAAGCCTCGACCGAGACCCACCCGGCGGCCACCGAGCAGCGTCCGGCCCGGCCGTGTCGTCAACCACCGCACCCGGACCCCGGGCGGCGTGGGCAGCTCCCTCCGCCGCGATCCCGCCCCGCGCCCGTCCGTCCGCGCTCACCGAGAGGCACCCGCATGAACAAGGTCGACGTCGTCGAGAAGGCGCACCTGCGCGACGACATCCCGGAGTTCTGGCCCGGCGACACCGTCAAGGTCAACGTCAAGGTCGTCGAGGGCACGCGTTCGCGCATCCAGGTCTTCGAGGGCGTCGTGATCGGCCGCAAGGGCGGTGGACTGCGCGAGACCTTCACGGTGCGCAAGGTCAGCTTCGGGGTCGGTGTGGAGCGCACCTTCCCGCTGCACAGCCCCGTGATCGACTCGATCGAGGTCACCCGTCGCGGCAAGGTGCGCCGGGCGAAGCTGTACTACCTCCGTGACCGCGTCGGCAAGAAGGCGCGCATCAAGGAGAAGCGCGAACCCGCGCGCTGACGGGCTGATCACGTCCCGGGTGACGGTCGCGGCGTCGGCCGCTTGTAGGGTGGTCCACGATGCCAGATCGCTCCGACCGGGACGTTCCGGACGCGCCCTCCGCCGAGGCTCCACGGCCCGTCGAGCACGACGGTGGTCGGTCCGACGCTGTGCACGATCCCCTCGAGCGCACGGGTGCGGGGCCCGAGAGCGCCGGTGGCGACCCGCCGAACGGTGAGCCGGACCGGGGTGGCACGGAGGCGCCGAGGCAGCCGTCCCCGACCTCGGACGAGCCCGGGCCCGCGGGCGCTCCCGGGCCGGAGGCCACCGGGGCGGATCCCGGCGCGGTGGGGGAGGGCTCGCCGCAGCCGGACAGCGCGGAACCCGGAGCGGAGACCGGCGCGGCCGCGGGTGGCGAGCAGCGAGACGTGGCGGCCGGCCGAGGTTCGGGCCAGGGCAAGGGCGAGCGCTCGTCCGGTAGCTCGTTCCTCAAGGAACTGCCGGTCCTGCTGCTCGTGGCCTTCGTGCTCGCGTTCCTGCTCCGGACCTTCGTCGTCCAGGTGTTCTACATCCCCTCGAGCTCGATGGAGGAGACCCTCCAGGTCAACGATCGCATGGCGGTCGAGAAGATCACCTACCTGTTCCGCGACCCGCAACGGGGCGAGATCGTGGTGTTCGAGGGCGAGGACCTCGGCGAGGTCGACCCGGACGCCACGCTGCCGGAACGGGCGGTTCGAGGGGTGGGCCAGTTCCTCGGTGTGGTGCCGGCGAGCGCTCGTGACTTCGTCAAGCGCGTCATCGGTCTGCCCGGGGACGAGGTGTTCGTCGACGAGGACGGGCAGGTGTTCGTCAACGACGAACCCCTCGACGAGCCGTACGTCAGTTTCGAGGATCCCTCGGAGTTCGGGCCCGTGACCGTGCCCGACGGCACGCTCTTCTTCCTCGGGGACAACCGGCCGAACTCCTCGGACTCGCGCCGATCGCTGGGATTCGTCCCCGTCGATGCCGTGGTCGGACGCTCGGCGGCGGTCATCTGGCCGCCCGACAACGTCGGCTCGTTGGGCGGCGTGGAGCACGAGGTCCCACCCGCCGACGGCGCCGCCGTCGGCGACGCCGAGGAGGGCCGCTAGGTCGCTTGCTCCCTCAGCGGATCAGCGCCGTCAGGCGCGCGATCGGCGACCACGAGTGGCGGTGCAGCACGCAGGGCCCCACCCGGTCGAGGGCGTCGAGGTGCGCGGGCGTGGGGTAACCCTTGTTGGACGCGAACGCGTAGTCGGGGTGGCTGGGATCGGCCTCGACCATCCGTTCGTCGCGGGCCACCTTCGCCACGATCGACGCCGCGGCGACCGAAGCGCTGACGCGGTCGCCACCCACGATCGGCTCGCGGTGTGCCTCGAAACCGGCGAGGAAGTCCCAGTTGCCGTCGAGCAGCAGCACGTCCGGTCGCACCGGCAGGGCGCGGACGGCGCGCCGGGCCGCCAGCCGCATCGCCACGCTCATGCCGAGCCGGTCGATCTCGGCGTTGCCGGCCTGACCGACACCGACGGCGGCCGCGTCGCGGATCCGGCGGGCGAGGTGGGTCCGCTCGTCGGGACGCAACAGCTTCGAGTCCCGCAGCTTGTACAACCGCCGTTCGGTCGGGAGCACGACCGCCGCGTAGGTCACCGGCCCCGCCCAGGCGCCACGTCCCACCTCGTCGACGCCCGCGACGACGGCACCGGCCGACCACCAGTGACGTTCACGGGCCAGGCCGGGCACGGGTGTCGGGCGGCGGACGATCGGCATGGGGGCTCACGATAGCCCCGGTTGGACGGCCGCCCGGCGTCGGTCGGAACGGCGGCGTGACCGGTCGAGGCCCGAGCGGTCGGGCGAGCCGACCGGGCCCGCCCGACGTGCGTCCGGGACGGCGGGTGGTCCCCGGGGCGGGCGCGACCT
>SKTG01000209.1 GCA_007118045.1 Nitriliruptoraceae bacterium | reverse complement strand
GGACCGCAACGGCCAGCGCACGCACGACGGCCGGAGCTCGCGCTCGCGGGGCCGCCGGAACAGGGCGGGCGCCGAACCCGGGCGACGTCGGCGTCGGCGTCGCTCCCCGCTGCGTCGCCTGTTCCGCGCGCTGATGACGACCTTCGTCGTGTTGCTCGTGCTGGTGATCGCCGCGGTGGTGATCGGCTTCATCACGCTGGACGTCCCCTTCCCGCCCGACCTGGCCGACCTGCGTGAGCTCCTCCGGCGCCTCGGCATCGAGCAGTGGGGACAGGACCTGTACGACCGTTGGAGTGGATCCCTGATCGAGATGGCGCCATGGTGATCCGACCGTTCGGGACGACCCCGGCCGGCGAGCCGACCCGGGTGATCGATGTGGGCCCCACGACGGCGGGGCTGAGCATCGCCGTCAGCGACCTGGGCGCCACGCTGGTCCGGCTCCGGACACCGGACCGAACGGGCAACGCGGCCGACGTCGTGCTCGGCTTCGACGCCGCCGCGGGTTACCTCGGACCCGACAACGCCTACCTCGGTGCGACCGTGGGACGGGTCGCCAACCGCATCTCGGGGGCAACCTTCGAGCTGGACGGTCGCCGCTACGAGCTGGCACGCAACGAGGGCCCCAACCATCTCCACGGTGGAGGCGGGCACGCGTTCAGCTGGCGTCTCTGGCGCGTCGAGGAGGCCACCGAGACCGCCGTCGCGCTCGGCCTGCGGTCCCCGGACGGCGAGGAGGGGTACCCGGGGCGGCTCGACGTGCTGGCCTCGTACACGCTCGACGGTGACACGCTCACGATCCGCTACGTGGCGACCACCGACGCTCCGACCCCGGTGAACCTGACCAACCACGCCTACTTCGACCTCGATGGCGCCGGGTCGGGGACCGTCCACGGACACGTGGTGCGGCTCCGCGCGGACGCGGTGACGGCCACCGACGAGGCGTTGCTGCCCACCGGGGAGCTCCACGACGTCGCCGGCACACCGCTCGACCTGAACGAGGGCCGGGTCCTGCGCGAGGCGATCGCCGAGCTGGCGGGCACGCCGGCCCGCGGGTTCGACCACAACTACGTGCTCGGTCACCAGCGTGGGCCGCTGCGGGCGGCGGCCGAGGTCATCTCGCCTGCGAGCGGCCGGCGGCTCGAGCTCGCGACCACGGAACCGGGACTGCAGCTCTACACCGGCCAGCACCTGGCCTCCTCGCTGACGGGCCGGGACGGGCGACGCTACGGCCCGTTCTCGGGCCTGTGCCTGGAACCGCAGGTCTGGCCGGACGCGATCAACGTCCCCGGCTTCCCCGAGGTCGTCCTCGGACCCGGCGAGCGGTACGAGCACGTCACCCAGCTGCGCTTCTCGACCGTCTGAGCGCGCTTCTCGACCTGAGCGCGGTGACAGAGGTCCAGGTTCTACGCTGCCCACCACCCACGACGGACCCAGGTCGAGCCCGAGACGGGAGCGCCACCGTGATCGCCGTCCGACGTCTCAACCACGCCGTGCTGTTCGTCGGTGACCTCGCCCGGGCGGTGCGGTTCTACGGCGAGGTGTTCGGTTTCGAGGTCGTCGCCCGGGAGCCAGGCGCCGACGCCGCGTTCCTGCGCTCACCCTTCGGCGACAACCACCACGACCTCGGGCTGTTCGGTGTCGGGCCGCAGGCACCCGGTCCGGAACGGGGCCGCGTCGGCCTCTACCACCTGGCCTGGCAGGTCGACACGATCGACGAGCTCGCGACCGCCCGGGAGGTACTCGCGGCCTACGGGGCGCTGCGCGGCGAGTCGAGCCATGGCGCGACCAAGTCGTTGTACGGAGCCGACCCGGACGGCAACGAGTTCGAGGTCATGTGGATGCTCCCCCGTTCCGCGTGGGGCGAGTTCGAGCACAGCGCACCGGTCGAGCCGCTCGACCTCGGCGCGGAGCTCGAGCGGTGGAGCGGGTACTCCACCGCCGGCGGCGACGACGAGGACGCCACCTGACGACCGCATCACACCCGTCGCAACCGCACGTCGCCGAACACCGAGGTGGCACGGACACAGACGCGAGCGCGCACCGGCGCCGTCGGTGGCACCGGAGCACGAACGTCACCGAAGATGGCGGTCTCCGCGAGCTCGACCGACACGTCGGCCGGAACGGTGAGCTGCACGTCGCCGAATACCGCGAGGCACTCCACCACCTCGCCGGACACGACGTCCGGATCGAGGTGGCCGGACGAACCGCCGAAGACGGCGACGTAGCTGCGCGCCGGGTCGGCGTCCGACCTGACCGCGTCGGTGAACACCGCGATGCCCGGGCCGCCGAGCACCCACCGCCGGCCGCCGACGGCAGCGGCAAGGAACAGGGCTCCGGTCGCGATCAGCAACACCGGCGCGACGAACCCGGCCGGGACCGCCGTCGTGATCAGCCAGATACCGCCGATGAGGGTCAGCACCGTGCCGGTCACGCGGCGTCCCGTGACCAGCAGGCCGACCCCGGCCGCGACGATGGCGATGGGCCACCACTCCGCCAGCCACGTGGCGACACGGGGTGGCAGGACACCGAGGACGTACAGCACACGTCCGAGGCCGAGGACGATGAGGACCCCACCGACCACGCTCAGTCCGGAGGCGATGGGTCGTTGGACACGGGCCGCGAGCGAGATCCGTCCGTGGTCACGTTCACTGGTGCGGTTCATCGAACGTCCTCCGCCAGGTCCAGGTAGTCCACGGACAGGTCGCCGAAGACCACGACGCCGTGGAGCTCGACGGTCGGCGACTCCG
Source organism: Nitriliruptoraceae bacterium (assembly GCA_007118045.1). Lineage (GTDB taxonomy): Bacteria > Actinomycetota > Nitriliruptoria > Nitriliruptorales > Nitriliruptoraceae > SKTG01. The sequence goes on along the minus strand of SKTG01000209.1, from coordinate 3,667 downwards.
GGTAGTCGGGCTGGTTCGTCGGCACGTGCACCTCGCCGAACACCCGGCTCGTGCGGTCCTCGACACGCCACCCCGCCGGCACCTCGATGCGGACGTCGCCGAACACGGCCGTGCCGGAGACCACGACCCGATCGCGGTCCGTGCCGTCGTCGGTGACCACGAGCCGCGCGTCGCCGAACAGCGCGGTCGCCGCCGGACCCTCGGGGTCGACGTCCCCGCCGAACCCGCGGGGCAGGGCCTCGAGCGACAGTCGCGCGGCACGGACCCGCATCCCCGCCTGCAGCAGGGCACCTCCGACGATCAGCAGGAAGGCGGGGAACACCAGGTTGCCGAGCCCGGCGTCCACCACGTCCTGAGTGATGCCGAGCATCAGGACCCCGACGGCGGCCACGAACGAGCCCGTCACCCAGGAGCCGCCGATCGCCCACCATGCGCCGGCCACCACCAGGGCCACCGGCCACCAACCCGCGAGCAACGCGGCGGTGTCGACCACGTCGAGGTTGTCGAGCGCGAGCAACGCGCCCAGGACGATCAATCCGAGCCCGACGGCCACGGCGCCGTCGACCCGCCCACGGATGTTCATGGCTTCCCCTCCCTGCCTATGAGCTCCGCGACGACACCGTCGTCGAGGTAGTGGGCCAGATCCGCCCGGTAGCTGGCCAGTCGACGGCGGCCTTCGGCGGTCAGCGCCACGCGGGTCACCGGCGTCCTCTCGGCGAAGGTCTTCGAGACGGCCACGTACCCCACCTCCTCCAGCTTGCGCAGATGCGTCGAGAGGTTGCCTGCGGTGGTCCCCGTCAGCTGTTGCAACTGCAGGAAGCTCAGCTCCCGGTCCTTCCCCGTGGCCGACAGGACCGTCATCAGACGCAACCGGGCGGGCGCATGGATGACCGCATCGAGCTCGGGCAGCACCGACCCTCCCCACTCTCGCCGGCCGGATGCCGCCGCGTCCAGCTCCGACCGTTCCCGTTCACCTCGAACGAGGTGGCGTCCCGGTCGGACGACGCCCATCGAGCTCGGACGACGTCCCGCTCCGGTCTCGCGTCACAGCGACACCTTCCCGGTCGCCGTGGAACGCCCGGCTTCGCACGCCACACGCCTCAAGCGTCGCCGGCCGGTCAGCTGGCCTCCTCGGCGAGCCGGCCACGTCAACGTCCTACCGCTTTGCCCTGGGACCCGCGACCACTCACCTTCACTTTGTATCACAAAGTAGTCGCTCGGGCAAGGTCAGGCGGCGGCCTCGTCGTCCTCGTCGCCGCGGCCGACCTCCTCGTCAGCGGGTCCCTCCGCGACGTCGTCGGGATCAGCGGCACCGTCCCCCGGGTCGTCGTCTCCGGGTGGACCCGCGCCGGGATCCTCCGGTGGTCCCTCGCCCGGTTCCTCGGGCGGCCCCTCGTCGGGCGTCTCCGGCTCGTCAGCCGGTTCCTCCGGCGCTTCGGGCTCCGCGGGCGCCTCGGGCGCCTCCTCGGGCTCGGCGTCCGGCTCCTCGGGCTCCGCGGGCTCCTCCTGGGGCTCCGCTGGCTCCTCCGGCGCCGGGTCCTCCGGCTCCGGTTGCTCCACCTCGGGTTCGTCCTCGCGCACCAGGTCGAGGCGCGCCTCGACCTCGTCGGCCGCGGCCAGGATCTCCTCGGCGCGGTCCTCGGCGAGCTCCCCGTCGTCCTCGAACGTGGTCACGAGCTCGCGCAGCTCTGCGAGCTGGTCGGCGGCTTCGTCGGGGTCGCCCGCCTCCGCGGCCTGGCGTGCCTCGGCCACCGGCTGCTGCAGCTGCTCGCTCACCTGGTCGTCCATCGCAGGGCTGCACCCCGCGAGCACCAGACTCGCCGCCGCCGCGATCGTGAGACCGGTCCGTCTCATGGTCGCACCGTCCGTTCGAGCTCTCGGAACGCGTCGTCGAGCTCCGCGGGCAGGTCGCTCGGGGGCGCTTCCTCCACCGGATCGGTACCGAACGGACCGATGAGCGCGATGGCACCAGCGAGCACGAGCGCCACGACGAGCACGATGACCGGAACGACCCACCGCGCTCGTCCCTGGCGCTGGGGGGTGGTCCGGTCGTCGGGGCGTCGCCGCGTCGCCGTCGTGGCACCCGCAGCGTCCGCGCCCGCAGCGTCCGCAGCCGCTCCGTCCGCGGAGCTGGAGGTCAGGGTCGCGGTGCCAGCGTCGCGCTCGGCGGGCTCGCCGGAAGCGACCGAGAAGGGCTCGGTCGGCGGGCCATCGTCCCCCGGGAGCTCTGGCTCGTACCCGGCGCTGCCCATGACGGTGGTGACCGCATCCTCCTGACTGTCGCGCTGTTCGCTCACGACGGTGGCGAGCAGCAGCGTGGCGGTGCGGTCCAGCGGGAGCCCGTCCTCGAGCAGATCCGCCACCTCGCTCGCCGTGGGTCGTGAGCCGGGGTCGCGGGCGGTCATGGCCGTCAGGAGCCGCCGCCACTCCGTCGGGAGCGACCGCGGGATCCTCGGATCCCGGTGCAGCCTGGCCAGAGCTGCCTCCGTGGCGAGCCCGTCGAAGGAACGCTCGCCGGTCAGGCCCTCGAGCAGCACCAGCCCCAGCGAGTAGACGTCGGCTCGGGGGCCGACGTTGCGGCCGTCGGTCAACTGCTCGGGGGCGATGAAGCTGGCCGTGCCGACAGCCGTACCGGTGGTGGTCAGGCGGGACGAGTCCGCGAGCAACGCGACGCCGAAGTCGGTGAGCTTGACCGTCCCGTCGGCCGCGAACAGCACGTTGCTCGGCTTCACGTCACGGTTGATCACCCCACGGTCGTGCGCGAAGGCGAGGGCTCGTGCCAGTGGGATCGCGATCTGCTTGGCACGCTCGGGGGTGATCGGACCACGCTCGAGCTCCTCGGCCAGGGTGCGACCGGGGAGCAGCTCCATGACCAGGTAGGGCGTCTCACCCCGGTCGTCCGCGTCGATCAACTCGACGATGTTCGGATGCGTCAGCTGTTGCAGGGTCGCGATCTCGCTCGCGAAGCGCTCGTGCCCGCGCGAGTGTCCCGCGCGGAGCACCTTGACGGCCACCTCGTCGCTGTCGGGCTGACGCTGATCCCGCGCTCGGAACAGGTCGGACATGCCCCCGCGAGCCAACGGGGCAACCAGTTCCCAACGGGAACCGAGCACGACACCAGGGCGAAGATCCATCCTGCGATTCTACGCCCGCCAGGGCGCCTCACCGTCGCGACGACGGGGGCCATCAGCCCGGCCCAGACGGGAACAACGGTGCCCAACGGCGCGGTACGTCGGTCACCCGCCACATCAGCAACTGGCCACATAGGCCGCCACGTCGAGCAGGCCGGCGTCGGCGCGAACAGCACCGCAGGCCGCGCGGACCCTCACGTCCGCGCGGGGCGGCGTCGATACACCAGCCGGCGATGGTCGCACGGTTCTGAGCGTCACGGTGGTGCACGGTCGAGGCCGTCGGGTCGGTCGCGGCCGCCGGCATCGTCGGGTGGCGGGTCCGGAGGTCCGGTTCGTGGGCGGTTGTCGGGCGGGTCGTGGCCGCCGGCATCGCCTGGCGGGTCGTGGCCGGCGCCGTCGGGCGGGTCGTGGCCGCCGGCGCCGTCGGACGGTCGTCCGCGCCGGTCAGCCTGGTCGGTCCGGTTGGTGCGGTGGAAGGTGACGGTGGTGCCCTCGATGTGCAGGGTCCAGCCGTCGTGGTCGAAGCGGCGGTGATG
>SKTG01000382.1 GCA_007118045.1 Nitriliruptoraceae bacterium | reverse complement strand
GTTGGGGCGCCGATCGGTGCTGCTGACCACCGCCGCCATCGGTCTGGCGCTGACCTCGCTCGCCGCGGTGGCCCCGGGGTTCTGGTGGTACGTCGTGCTCGTCGCGCTGGCCCGGCCCGCACTCTCGACCGTGAACGCCCTCGCCGGCGTGGTCGCCGCGGAGGAGGCACGGGCCGCGGACCGCTCGGCGGCGCTGGCGCTGATCGCGGCCGCGTACGGGCTGGGTTCCGGCATCGTCGCCGTGGGGCGGGGCCTGCTCCCGGGCGAGCCCTCGTTCCGGCTCGTGATGGCCTTCGCGCTGGTGCCGCTGCTGCTGCTACCGCTGCTGGCCCGCCGGGTGCGCGAGCCGAGGATCGCCGGTTCACGTCCCCGCGCCGTCGGGCTCCCCGGCCGCGTCCCGCGCCGGTACCTGCGGCGCGTGGCGCTGCTCGCCGCGCTGACCGGGACCATCGCGTTGGCCACCGGCCCCGGTTTCACCTACCTGTTCGTCTACGGCGAGCGGGTGTTGGGGGCGTCACCGCTGTTCCTCTCCACGTTGGTCCTCGGTGCCGGACCGGCGGGACTGCTCGGCATCCTCGTCGGGCGGTGGGCCGCGGACCGCTTCGGACGGCGCATCGCGAGCGGTTGCTCGATGGCGGCCACCGGGGCGGCGGTCGCCTACGCCTACACCGGCTCCGAGGCCGATCTGGCCGTGGGCTACCTCGCCGCGCTGGCCGCCAGCAGCGCCTTCGCTCCCCCCACCGGAGCCCTCGTCGCCGAACTGGTCCCGACCAACGTCCGCGCCACGGTGGCGGGCTGGGAGACGATCGCGGGCGTCGCGGGCGCCAGCGCCGGCCTGCTGTCGTTCGGGGTGCTCGCGGACGCCACGGGTGGGTTCTCGACCGCGGCACGGCTCATCGGCGTCGTCGTCGCGGTCGTGTCCGTCGGCTTCGCGGGCCTGCCGGAGACCCTGGGCACTGAGCTCGAGGACCTGGAGGACGCCGACGACGGCCGCCCCCAGGATTAGGCTCGACGACCGACCGGACCGGGCACGAGGAGCGCATGACGTCGCCAGCGACGGCCACGGAGCCCGTCGCCATCGTGGGCGCGGGCCCGGTGGGCCTCGCGCTCGCCCTCGGACTCGCCAACCACGGCGTGCGCTCGGTGGTCCTCGAGCAGGCCAGCTCCACCAGCGAGCACTCGAAGGCGGCCGGCATCCACGTGCGCACCCGCGAGGTACTGCGCCAGTGGGGGATCGAGGACCGGCTCCTCGACGCCGGTCACCTCGTCACCGAGCTGGCGCTCCACGACGTCGACCGCGGTGGCCGACCGTTCTTCCGGGTCGACCTGAGCGAGCTCGACGACGAGGCCGAACGCCCCGGCCTGCTGATGCTGGAGCAGAGCGAGACGGAGCGCCACCTGCTCGAGGCGGTACGGGCGAGCGGCCACGTCGATGTGCGCTTCGACACGGCCGTGACCGGCCTGACCCAACGAGACGGAGACGTCGCGCTGCTGGTCAGCCACGCCGGGCGGGAGGACGTGATCAGCGCCTCGTACGCGGTGGGGTGCGACGGGGCGAGCAGCTCGGTTCGACGCGAGCTGGGACTGCCCTTCGAGGGGTCCACCTACCGCCTGCGACCGTTGCTCGCCGACGTGGTCGTCGACGACACGCGTGACGGGCTGCCGTGGCCACGCGCTCGCAACGGGGCCGACGGCATCACGGCGGCGCTGCGCCTGCGGCCGGGCCGCTGGCGGATCCTGCACCTCAGCGGCACGGCTCACGAGCGCAGCGGCACCGACGACGAGGTCGTCGCGTCCGCCCACGGTTCCGAGGCCACGGTCCCGGACGCCGAGGTGGCGCGGCACGTCGAGGCAGTGCTCGGCCCGGGCGCGGTCGACGTCGTCTGGGCCAGTCGCTTCCGCATCCACCGACGCGCCACCCCACGGTCCCGACGCGGACGGGTGCTGCTCGCCGGCGACGCGGCGCACGTGCACAGTCCGGTCGGCGGGCTCGGCATGAACGCCGGCGTCCAGGACGCCCACAACCTCGCCTGGAAGCTCGCCGCGGTCCTGGCCGGAGGCGAGCGCGAACGGCTCCTCGACTCCTACGACGTCGAGCGGCGCGCCGTGGTCGCCGGCACGGTCTCGGGGTACACCGATGCGGTCACGCGTCTCTACCTGCAGTCGCCCGCCCGCGTCCGCGCGGGCGCGTTCGCCGTGCAGCGCGGGGCGCTCCGGCTGCCAGGGCTGCGGCGCCGGGCCCTGCGACGCATGACGATGCTCGACCTCGGCTACGGCGCGTCACCGCTGCTCGACCGGCGCGACCGGGCGGCTGGGGACCGGCTGCCCGACCTGCGTCTGCACGCCGTCGATGGGACCCGGCACCGGCTCCACACCCTGGTGGGCGACGGGGCGGCGCTGCTGGCCGTCGCGTCCGGCGCGTACGACCCCGCCCGCGACCCGTCGGTCAGCGCGGTGGACCGCGTGCTGCGCATCGGTCCGCGGGGGCTGCACGAGCCGACCGGGACGTTGCGGCGGTGGCTCGGCGGCCGCGACGGCTGGATCCTGGTGCGTCCGGACCTCCACGTGGCCTGGGCACGGATCGATCCCGACGGACTGGACACCGCGATCCGAGGCTCGCTCGGCGGGACGTGGGCGTCGGGGCGGGCACCGTGACACGTGCGGCGGCACGATCGCTCACCCGCGCTTCGGCCCCGCGAACAGCTCGCGCAGCACCGTCGCCACCCACGAGACGAGGTCGGCCGGTTTGGGCCGCGGCAGAGGGATCAGCAGCACCCCCTGGTCCCGCTTGAGCTTGTGGTCGGGGAAGCGCCGTTCCAGCCGGACGAGCTGGGAGTCCTTGAGGTCGACCGGCGAGATGCGCAGCTGCTCACGGGGTGTGAGCACGACCTCCGTGACCCCCCAGCGCCGGAGCGCGGCCTTGAGCGCGGCGATGGTGAGCAGCCGGTCGGCGGGTTCGGGCAACGGCCCGAAGCGGTCCTTCAGCTCCTCGCGGACGTCGGTGACACCCGCAGCGTCGCGCACGGCGGAGATGCGCTTGTACAGCTCCAGTCGTTGCGTCCCGTCCTCCACGTAATCGTGCGGCAGGTGGGCGTCCACCGGCAGCTCGAGCTTGACCTCCACCTCCTGCTCCACGGGTTCGCCGGTCAGCTCGCCGATCTCCTCCTTGAGCAGCTGCGAGTACATGTCGAAGCCGACGGCGGCCACGTGGCCGGACTGCTCGGCTCCGACGACGTTGCCGGCCCCGCGGATCTCGAGGTCGCGCATCGCGATCGCCAGCCCCGAGCCGAGCCGGGAGTGCTCGGCGATCGTCTTCAGCCGCTCGTACGCGGGCTCGGTCATCGACGCCCCCTCCGGGAAGAGGAAGTAGGCGTAGCCGCGCTCGGCGGAGCGACCCACCCGGCCGCGCAACTGGTGCAGCTGCGACAGACCCAGCATGTCGGCCCGCTCGATGATCAGCGTGTTCGCGTTGGGGACGTCGAGCCCGGACTCGATGATGGTCGTGCACACGAGCACGTCGAAGTCGCGCTCCCAGAAGCGCACCATGATGCGTTCGAGCTGTCGTTCGTCCATCCGCCCGTGGGCCACCTCGACGCGGGCATCGGGGACCATCTCCGCGATGCCGGCGGCCACGCGATGGATCGTGTCCACCTGGTTGTGGACGTAGAACACCTGCCCGTCGCGCAGCAGCTCGCGCCTGATCGCGAGGGCGACCTGGTCCTCGTCGTACTCCTGGACCGCGGTCAGCACGGGCTGGCGGTCCTCGGGCGGGGTCTCGATCACCGACAGGTCCCGGATGCCCGAGACCGCCATCTCCAGCGTGCGCGGGATCGGCGTGGCCGACATCGACAGGACATCCACGGAGGTCCGCAGCTGCTTGAGCCGCTCCTTCTGGCTCACCCCGAAGCGTTGCTCCTCGTCGACGACGATCAGGCCCAGGTCCTTCCACTCGACCGCCCGCGCCAGCAGGGCGTGGGTGCCGACGACGATGTCGACGGTGCCGGCGGCCAGACCGTCGAGGACGGCCCGCCGGTGCTTGTCCGTGACGAACCGGCTCAGCTCCTCGATCTGGACCGGGAACCCCGAGAAGCGCTCCTTCAACGTCTCGAAGTGCTGCTGCGCGAGGATCGTGGTCGGGACCAGCACCGCGACCTGCTTGCCGTCGAAGACGGCCTTGCCAGCGGCCCGGATCGCCACCTCGGTCTTGCCGAACCCGACGTCACCGGCCAGCAACCGGTCCATCGGCAGGGGCGCCTCCAGATCGCGCTTGATCTCGTCCGCGACGGTGATCTGATCGTCGGTCTCGACGTGGGCGAACGCGTCCTCGAGCTCGCTCTGCAGCTCGCCGTCGGGCGCGAACGCGTGACCGGGGGCGTGCATGCGTGCCGCGTAGAGCCGGATCAGCTCCGCGGCGATGTCGCGGACCGCCTTGCGGACGCGGGACTTCGCGCGCTCCCACTGGGCGCCGCCGAGGCTCATCACCGACGGGGTCTCGCCGCCCTGGTACCGGGCGATCGCGTCGACCTGGTCCGAGGGTACGTAGAGCGTGTCGCCGTCCGCGTACTGCAACAGCACGTAGTCGCGCTTGGCGACCGTGCCGTCGGTCGCGGGGAACTCGCGGGTGAGCATGCCCTTGAACCGCCCGACGCCGTGGGTGCGGTGAACCACCGCGTCGCCCTCCTCGAGCTGCAGCACCGCGTCCGCGGCCGAGGTCCGCGTCCCCATCCGACGGCTCGCACGCTTGCGGCGCGGTCCGAAGACGTCGGTGACGCCGAGCACGGCCAGCCCGAGCTCCTCCGAGTCGAAGCCCACGCGCAGCGTGCTGACCGCGATCTCCACGCGACCGGTGACGGCTTCGGTCGGCACCGGGTCCACCACCTGGGCGGGGACGCCCTGCTCCCGCAGGACGTCGGCGATGCGTCGTGCGGGCCCGTCGGCGTCGACCGAGACGACGACGCGTCGGCCGTCTCGGAGACGCTGTCGCAGCCGCTCCGCCAGGGTCACGATGTCACCGCGGAACGAGTCCCAGGCCTGGACGGGCAGGCGGTCGCCATCCGCGGCTCCGAAGGGCGCCAGTCGCCACGAGCGCTCCGGGGCGCGGGACAGCAGCTCACCCGGGGCGGCGAACCCGTCCGCCGCCCGGGTGCCGTCGCCATGCGGACGGCCCGCCTCCGTCGCGTCCCGTCCGTGGTCGCCACCCGGCCCCGGGTCCTGCGCGCCCTGCCGGGCCGGCCCAGCGACGCCGACGCTCGCGGCGGTCCGCCACGCCGTGTCGGCGAGGACCTCGGACTCCTCTCGCAGCTTGGTCGCACGCTCCTCGAGCAGCATCGGGTCGACCAGCACGAGCCCGGCGGCCTCCGGCAGGAAGTCGACCAGCAGGGCCGGTTCCGGCTCCAGCAGCGAGACCAGCGCCTCCGCACCCTCGAACGTCTGACCCTGCACCAGCTGATCGAGCTCGCCCGTCAGCTCCGGCCACACACGCATCGCCGCTCGGGCACGCTCGACCACGGTCTCGTCGAGCACGAGCTCACGGGCAGCGTCGAGGACGACCTCGGGCACGGGACCGCTCGAGCGCTGATCGGCGACGGCGAACGTGCGCAACGACTCCACGTCGTCGCCCCAGAACTCCACGCGCACGGCCTGGTCACCGGCGGTGGGGAACACGTCGACGATCCCACCGCGCACGGCGAACTCGCCGCGCGCCTCCACCTGCGTGGTGCGGCTGTAGCCCAGGGCGGAGAGGCCGTCCACCAACGCGTCGAAACCGGTCCACGTCGCATCGAGCCGGATCGGCCGCTGGCGTCCGAGCCGCGGGTCCATCGGTTGCAGCGCGGCACGCACCGGGGCGACCACCGCGAGCAGCGGCTGGTCGTGGCTCTCCGGATGCAGCAACCGGTCGACGACGGCGAGGCGGCGCCCCACGGTCCGCGGCTGCGGCGACAGACGTTCGTGTGGCAGGGTCTCCCAGGCCGGGAAGACCGCGACCCGGTCCGCCCCCAGGTAGGCGGACAGACCGTCGGCGACCGCCTCCGCGTCCGACGTGCGTGGCACGAGCACCAGCAGCGGCCGCGCCTGCTCCGCGAGCAGGCTCAGGACGTACGGACGAGCCGCGGGCGCACCGACCAGATCGCCGCCGGGGGCGAGCGCGACGTCCCACGCGGAGCGTCCGGGACGCAGGGCAGCGGCCAGCGGGCCGGCTGCCAGTCCGGGGTCGAGGACGTCGTCGACGGAGCGCGGAGCGTGCGTTGGAGCTTCGGACACCAGGTGACCTCGGAGACCTCGGGACGTCGAGGCTTCGTCGCGGACGTCTCGAGCGTTCGGCGCCAGGGTGCCCGCCGGCCGGGGCGCGCGGCCGCCGGCACCCCGTCCCGACGGCCGGAGCTCAGCGCGGCTTGGGGCGCCGGCGGTTGGCGGCC
>SKTG01000492.1 GCA_007118045.1 Nitriliruptoraceae bacterium | reverse complement strand
CGGCCTTGGTGTCGATGCGCAGCTCGTTCGCCCCGCACACGGCCGGCTTGCCGTACCCACGGGCGACGACGGCGGCGTGGCTGACCAGCCCGCCACGGGCCGTCAACAGCCCGGCCGAGGCCACCATGCCCTCCAGGTCCTCCGGCGAGGTCTCTGGCCGGACCAGCACCACGGCCTCGCCGGCGAGGCCACGCTCCTTCGCCTCCAGCGAGGAGAGCACGATGTGTCCGACCGCCGCGCCGGGCGATGCCGCGAGACCGGTCGTCAGCGGCTCACCAGCGCCCGGCGCGAAGCGCGGGTGCAGCAGAGCTTCGAGCTGAGCGGGCTGCACCCGGGTGACCGCCTCGTCGATCTCGATCAGCCCCTCGTCGACCATGTCGACCGCCATCTTCAGCGCGGCCGCGGCGGAGCGCTTGCCCACGCGCGTCTGCAGCATCCACAGGTGGTCCTCCTCGATCGTGAACTCGATGTCGCACAGGTCGCGTTCGTGCTGCTCGAGCGTGTCGAGGTGCTCCAGCAGCTCGGCGTGCTGCTCCGGGAAGCTGTCGGCCAGGCGAGCGAGCGGTTCGACCGCCCGGGTCCCCGCGACCACGTCCTCCCCCTGCGCCCCGATCAGGAAGTCGCCGTAGGGCACGTCCTCGCCGGTCGCCGGGTCGCGGGTGAAGGCGACGCCGGTCGCCGAGCGGTCACCGAGGTTGCCGAAGACCATCATCTGCACGTTGACGGCCGTCCCGAGCTCGTCGGGGATGCCCTCGATCCGGCGGTAGGCACGGGCGCGGTCACCGTTCCAGGAGCGGAAGACGGCCTCGATCGCCAGCCGGAGCTGCTCACGCGGGTCGCTCGGGAGGTCGGCCCCCGACGCGGCGATCGCGGCGCGGTGCGCCTCGACCACCGTCGTGAGCTGCTCGACGTCCAGGTCGCGCTCGCTGGCCACACCGGCCGCCTCGATCGCCCGTTCCAGTCCGCTGGCGAAGCGCTCCTCCTCGACCCCGAGCACGACACGCCCGAACATCTCGAGGAAGCGGCGCTCGGCGTCGAGGGCGAACCACTCGCCTCCGAGCTCCGCGAGGCCCTTCACCGTCTCGGGGGTCGCGCCCAGGTCGAGGACCGTGTCCATCATGCCGGGCATGGAGAAGGGCGCACCGGACCGGACGGACAGCAGCAGCGGCGCCGTCGGGTCGCCCAGCCGCCGACCGGTGGCCGCCTCGAGATCGCGCAGCTGCGTCTCGACCTCCTCGTAGAGGGTGGCGGGCACCTCGCCGAGCTCCAGGTAGCGCCGGCACGCTTCGGTCGTGACGATGAAGCCCGGCGGCACGGGGAGCCCGATCCGGGTCATCTCCGCGAGGTTCGCCCCCTTGCCGCCGAGCAGCAGCTTCTGGTCGCCGCTGCCGTCGCGGAACGGGATCACGTACGGGGCGTCGGTGGTGGCGGTGGTGTTCACGGTCGATCCTCATCGCTGTGCGGCTGGTCGCGGCTCGCCCCGGGTGGGGCCCGATGGTCATTGCACACGTCGGTGAAGGCCGCGGACAGGGCCGCTCGACCGCGCCGGGTGGGACCATCAGCGGCCGACGGTGAGACCCAGGCGCTCGTCGAGCAGCTCCAGCAGGGCGGGCCAATCGCCGAGCTGGTCGGCGCCCAGGTGCTGCTCCAACCACCCGACGAAGGCGCTCTTGCCGGAGCCGGTGAGGTCGACGTGGTCGACGCCGTGCTCCCGACGTTCCCGGTGCGCCGCGGACGGACCGGTCTCCGCGACGAAGCGGCGCAGCAGCTCGGTCGGGAACAGCGTCTCCGCCTCGATGCCGGGTGGCCCACCCTCGATCACGTCGGCGTAGGTGAGCACCTGCGTCCCACGGTCGAAGCCGAACCGCGACACCAGCGTGTCCCGTGCCCGCCGGCCCGCCACGTCGTGATCGAGCAGGACCAGCACCGGCACCTCGAGCTCCGCGCGCAGGACGATGGCGGCGAGCGCCGCGCCCATGGCGCCACCCGACGGCCGGATCTCCACGTCGTCGAGCACGTCGGCCCGGCCCATCGTCGCCGCCACCCGTTCGAGGTAGGCCTGATCGGTGCCGCCTTCGACGACGAGGACGGCACGCGTGCCCGGCGGGATGCGACCGACCCGGTCGAGCACCTCGGCCAGACCGGGATCGCGCAACAGCCCACCCAGCAGCCGGGCCTGGGTCGCGTCGCCGCTGGCCGTGGCGACGACGCCGGTCCGTCCAGCCGCGTCGCGCGCCAGCGACACCACCTCGACGTCGGAGACCCTCGGGATCGCGAACGGCGAGGCGGTCGTGACCACGATCGCCGCGTGCGTGGCCAGCGCCACCTCGACGAGCAAGCCCGCGAGCGTCTCCTGCGCCGCCGGGTGCAGGAACGCGTCCGGGTTGTCGACGACCACCGCGACCGGTGGCGCGCCACGCACGGCCAGATGGCGTGCGCAGGCGAGCGCCACGATCGCCCGCGTCTCCGGGACAGGGACCACCGAGCCGAGCTCGTCGCGCAGCCGGACAGCCAGGCGGCGGTCGATCGCCGCGTCCGCCACCTCCGGCAGGACCTCACGCGCGACCTCCCGGACGGTGCCGGCGAGCGCCTCACGCTCCTGTGGCGTGTCGAGGTCCAGCGGCAGGCGACGCAGCAGGTCCCGCGGGGTCTCCTCTACCCGGCTGAGCACCACGTGCCCGACCGGGCCGGCCCCCGAGTCCGTGCGCGTGCCCTGGTGGGGGTCCCAGCGGACCACGCGCCGGCTGCCGTCGGCGTGGTCGAGCGTCACCGATGGTCGCGCCTCGTCACGGCGGCGCGGTCGGTCCCGATGGGGGCGGAAACGTCGGTCCGGGTCGAGCGCCGCCGCGACGGCCCACGCCACGTTGGAGGTCCCGGAACGGTTGGGCCCCACCAGCACGGTCACCGGACCGAGCGGTACGTCGAGCGGAGGACCCCACACGGACCGGACGTCGCGGATACGGACCGACCGGAGCGGCGGCCGGGGCACCATCGGATCGCCGGCGGCGGTCAGGTGAAACGGGCGAGGTAGTGGCGCTTCTTCCCCACCTTGATCACCAACGTGGTCGTGCTGGCGAGATCGGCCGGACCGAGGCGCCGGCGCTCGTCCACCACGCGTGCGTTGTTGAGCGACACCGCTCCGTTCTGCACGAGCCGGCGGGCCTCGCCGTTGCTCGATGCGGCCCCGACCTCGCGCAGAAGCTCGAGCATCCCGACCCCCTCCCCGGAGAGCCGATCGCGCGGCAGCTCCACCGAGGGGGCGCCCGCGAACGCGTCCGCGAGCACCCCGTCGTCGAGCCCACGGAAGGGTTCGTCCCCGAACAGCACCGAGGTCGCGCTCTCCGCCTGCGCGACGCCGTCGTCGCCGTGGACGATGCGGGTCGCCTCGCGGGCCAGTTCGCGGTGGGCGACCCGCGCCGCCGGGTCGCGGGACAGCTCGCCCGCGAGCTCGTCGACGACGTCGAGGTCGAGGTAGGTGAACAGCCGGAGGAAGCGCACGACGTCGGCGTCCGCGGCGTTCACCCAGTACTGGTAGTACGCGTACGGGCTGGTGAGCTCGGGCGCGAGCCAGACGGCGTTGCCGGCGGACTTGCCGAACTTGGCACCGTCGGCGGTGGTCAGCAGCGGCCAGACCAGCCCGTAGGCCTGGGACCCGGACCGGCGTCGGATCAGGTCGATCCCGGCCACGATGTTGCCCCACTGGTCCGACCCGCCGCCCTGCAGGAGGCATCCGGTCGTCTCGTACAGATGGGCGAAGTCGAACGCCTGGAGCAGCTGGTAGCTGAACTCCGCGTAGGTCAGCCCCTGCTCACGTTCCTCGAGCCGGCGCTTGACGGAGTCGCGCGCGATCATCTGGTTCACCGACGCGTGGCTGCCGACGTCGCGCAGGAACTCGAGCACCGTGACGTCGCGGGTCCACTCGTAGTTGTCCACCAGGGTGCCGGTGGGCCCGTCCGTGCCCGTCCCGTCGAGATCGAGCACCGCGCCCAGCTGCCGCCGGATGTTCTCCAGGTTGCGGGCGATGGTGGCGTCGTCCATCACCTCGCGTTCGGTGTCGCGACCGCTGGGATCGCCGATCCGGCCGGTCGCTCCGCCGGCCAGGGCGATCGGGTGGTGACCGCAGCGCTGCAGCCACGACATCGCCATCATGCCGACGAGGTGACCGGCGTGCAGGGACCAACCGGTCGGATCGAAACCGACGTAGTAGCTGACGGGCCCCGCGGCGAAGGCCGAGCGCAGCCCCGCCTCGTCGGTCACGTCCTGCACGAAGCCCCGCTCACGCAGCACGTCGAGGGCATCGGCGCGCCGCAGGCCACCGGTCGAGGACCGGGCCGTGACGGGGGTCGCACCGGCGTGGCCGGCGGGGGACGTCGAGGAGCTCATGGCGGAACGGTAGCGGCGGCGGGGAGCCGGCCCGTCGGAGCGCTGCGCAGCGACCGTGCCGCGTGCATCGAGGTCACGTCCAGCCGGGCAGGCCCGCGCGCAGCTCCGCCGGTGGCGTCACCGCGGGCACCTCACGCGCCGGCAGCCAGTCGGGCATGCCGTCCGCCCACACGTAGGTCTCGGCCTCCACCGTGCCGTCGAGCACCAGCGCCCGGATCTGCTCGAGGTCGATCGGCCCGACCTGATCGTCGCCCTGCAGGTGCCACCACCGGGCGGGGGCGGTCGGGCTCGCGGGGTCGGTGGCCGACATCGACGATCCTTGCTCGGGGGCGGCACGGTACCCGCGCCGACCACAGCAGCGACCGCGACCGCCCGGACGGGCCGGACGCGATGTACGTCTGGGTAACGTCGTACGCGACCCGACCAGGAGGACGCGCCAGGTGACGAGCTGTCGATGCGGTGTACTCAACGTGGTGAGCGGTGACGTGGCGCGCGAGTACCTGCTCACCCACCTGCGGCGAGACCGCGAGGACGGGCTGGGTCGTCCTGTCCACCGCTGCGAGGACACCGACATCGAGTGGGTGGAGGATCGCGACGCCGACGGCTACGCCTCGGACGTCACGGTGCTGCGCCGGCTTTCCGGCTGAGGACCCGCTGCCGGGCACGTCCCGCACGGCATGCCCGGTGATCGAACGGCCGGTCAGGCGGACGGGCCGGTCGGGCGGACGGGCGGGTCAGGCGGACGCGCCGGTCAGGCGGACGCGCCGGTCAGGCGGACCCGGCCGACCGAGCCGACCGGTCGTCGAGGACGAGCCTGATCCGGCGGAAGCCCTTGCCCTTGGACTCGACCTTGCCGATGCGCACGCGCCCGACCTCTCGGGTCGAGGCCACGTGCGTACCACCGTCCGCTTGGCGGTCGAGCCCGACGATGTCGACGACCCGGACCTCCCGCAGGCTCTCCGGCAGCAACGACACCTTCGTGCGGATCAGGGAGGGATCACGGTCCGCCTCGTCGCGTGGCAGGAACGCGATCTCGACCGGCCGCGCGGCCTCGAGCTGCCGGTTGAGCTCGGCCTCGATCGGGGCCTTGTCCTCCGGGTCCCAGTCCGGCAGCTCGAAGTCCAGCCGCCCGGTGCCCGGTTCCATGTTGCCGCCCGTCACGGGGCTGGCGAAACGCTCCCACACCACCCCGCACAGGGCGTGCATGGCGGTGTGGGTGCGCATGAGCCGATAGCGGCGCTCCCAGTCGACCTGTCCGAGCACGGACGTCCCCGCCCGGGGCAGCCCACCGTCGAGCCAGTGCCACACACCGCGGCGGTCCTCGGCGACGCGCACGACCGCCAGCCGGTCCTCACCGATCACGAGCTCGCCGACGTCGTGCGGCTGTCCACCACCACCCGGGTAGAAGACGGTCCGGTCCAACAGCACCCGACCGTCGTCGGGATCGACGTCGACGATCGCCGCCTCGGTCTCCCGCGCGTACTGGTCGGTCGAGTACAGCCGCTCCGTCACCGCGCCCCTTCTCGCACCCGTGAGCGGACACCGTAGCCTCGGAGCCTGATGCGCTGTCCCCGTTGCGACGACGAGTACGAGACCGACGTCACGCGTTGCGCCCACTGTCGCGTACCGCTCGTCGGGGACGACGACGCGTCCAGCGACCGGTCCGACGCAGCCCGGCGCCGGCCGGCGGACCTGGTGCCGGACGCTCCCCGGGAGGTGCGCCTCGGCAGCTTCCACCCCGCCGTGGTCGAGCGTGTCCGCGAGCTGCTCTATCGCCGCGGCATCGAGCACCGGGTCGTGGAACGCGACGACGAGGTGGAGATCCACCTCGACCGCCGTCACCGCGACGACGTCCGCACCGAGCTCACCCTCGACTGGGACGACGTCGTCCACCACCTCGACGAGGTGACGGCACCGGACGTGCTGGCCCACGGCGGCAACGCGCCGGGCTGGTTCGACGCTCCGCAGGGTGGGCACATCGACCGGACCGGCCGGCTGGTCGTCGACGCGGACGACGCCGACGACTGGGAGACCTCCCGCATCGTGGGGCCCGGGCTGCTCGCCGGCGGGCTCG
>SKTG01000293.1 GCA_007118045.1 Nitriliruptoraceae bacterium | reverse complement strand
GGGCCGGACGAACGGCAGCCACGTCAGGGGGGCGCCAGACGGACGAGGCCGGGCGCCGGCCCCAGGCGCCGTCGGGGTCGGACGCACCAGGATCGTCGGGTCCGGCCGCGACCGCCGAGGTGGACCAGAGCCCGACCGCCGCGTCCTCGGCAACCCGGTCGGTTGGCGGGTCCGACGCCCCAGCCTCCGCCACGGCGGGTCTGGGACCGCGCCTACGACGGCGCCTCCGGCGTCACCTGCCGGACCCCGTCGTCCGGGTGCTCCGCCGGCTGCTCCGCCGGCTCGGGTGACCACCCCGTCGAACGGTTCGGCCGTCGGGCGACTCGGGCGACTCGAGCGGTTCGAGCGGTTCGAGCGACTCGAGCGACTCGAGCGACTCGGCGCCGTCGAACGTCCGGACCCCGGGCCGAAGTTCCGCGAGGTCACAGAACGTCGTCGAAGCGCGACGCAGCGTGCGCCTGGTGCCGGGCCTGTGGTGCCCGGGACCGGCCGTGGGGTCGCCTCGCTAGGTTCCGCGGCGCTGCGGCCCGTCGGCTGGTCCGGCCGGACCGGGCACCCAGGATACGACCACGCACGCCGGCTCGCGGTGTGCCCCGAGCGAGGGTGGCTCCATGGCAACCAGCCCCGTGTCCCGAGGCGCACGAGCGTGGTCCGGGCCGGTCACGGTCCCCCGCGCGGTCGCCGTCGTGGTGGGCACCGCCCTCGCCCTCGCGTTGCTCCCCGCCCCGCCGGCCGCGGCGATGGACATCGAGGACGTCAGGACCAGCGGCACCGAGCGGGTGCTCGCCGGACTCCGACAGTCACAGGTCACCGTCACCCTGAGCAACGGGTCCCGGGCTCGAGGCAACATGCTGCGGCTGCCGGAAGGGGACGGCCAGCTGGCGCTGCGGCCCCGGGCGGCCCGCGGCACGGCCGCCGGGATCCAGCGCTTCACCGACCTGGCGGCCACCGAACGTCGCCGCGGCGCGTTGGCCGGGACCAACGGCGGCTACTGGCTGCCCCGCCCCACTGGCGTCCCGAACGGCCTCTACATGCAGGCCGGTCGGGCCATGGCGGGCAAGCCGGTCACCGGTTCCGGCCTGCCGAGGCTGTCGGCCACCGGCCCGATCGCCCGTGCGACGATCGGATGGGACGGCGACGGTTCGCTGCTCATGGACCGGCTGGGAACCGAGCTGACCCTCTCCGCCGACCGGCTCGCCGGATCCACCACGATCGACGAGTTCAACCGCATGCCACGCAACCCAGCCGTGGACGGGACCGCCGCGGTGGACGGGGAGCTGCTGCTGTTCGATCGGACCTTCGGCGCGGACTACATCGCGCCCGCCGGCAGCACGGCGGTCGTGGTGGAGGACCTGCCGATCCCGTCGCGGGGTCAGGTTCGAGGCACCGTCGAGAACGTCCACCGCTGGGACCATCCGGTCTCCCTGCCGGCCCCCGGCGGCCGGTCCGTCCTGCTGGCCTACGGCGACCGACGCGACGCACTGGACGGGCTGCGGGAGGGTGACGAGGTCGCGGTCGACGCCGAGGTGGCACCGCTGACCAGCGAGGCGGGCCAGTGGGAGGGCTTGACCAACGCGCTGCCGGGAGGCGGGCTGCTGGTCCGCGGGGGCCAGGTCCAGAGCGAAGCCACCTGGCGGGCGGAGACCGTGGGTGACATCACGGGCCGTCACCCCCGTACCGGCGTCGCGCGGACCGGCGACGGGACCGTGATGCTGGTCACGATCGACGGGTGCCGGACCTACGAGACCACGTGCGACCGGAACTGGTCCGCTGGCCTGACGATGCGCGAGTTCGCGCACACCTTGCGCCACCTCGGGGCCCGGGACGCCGTCAACCTCGATGGTGGTGGGTCCACCACCATGACCGTGGACGGCGCGGTGGCCAACCGGCCGAGCGTCACCGGGCGCAGCGTCGCGAACGGGCTGTTCGTGTACGCGCCCCTGCCGCCCGCCCCACGACCGTTGGACCTGGCCTGCCCCGACGGTTTCCCGGCCAGTGGGTTCGAGGACACGCCGGGGACCGTGCACGTCGCCGAGATCGACTGCCTGGCCTGGTGGGGTGTGACCAGCGGGGTCACGCCGGAACGCTACGACCCCTCCGGTCGGGTCACACGGGCGCAGATGGCCACGTTCCTCGCCGGCTGGCTCGACGACATCGCGGAGAGAGGCAACGGCGCGGCGCTGCCCGACCAGGGCGAACTGACCTTCGCGGACGTGGCCGGGACCAACGTCCACGCGGACTCGATCGCCCGCCTCAACGCGGCGGGGGTGCTCACCGGACGGACCGCCGACAGCTTCGCCCCCGACGCGCACGTCTCACGCGCGCAGACCGCGACGCTGCTGCGTGGCGCCCTCGAGCACGCGACCGGCACGCCGCTGCCCAACGTCCGCGACACCTTCACCGACGACAACGGCAACACCCACGAGGGGTCCATCAACCGTCTGGCCGGTCTCGGCGTGACGACGGGGACGGGTGGTTTCGACTTCAGCCCGGAGAACCCGGTCACCCGTGGCGCGATGGCCTCGTTGATGATGCGTGCGACCGCCGAGCTGGTCGAGGAGGGGTGGGTGAGCCCACCGGCCTGAGCGGCGTCAGCGGTCGAGCAGCAGCGCGAGCAGCTCGCGGCGGCGCCGGGCGTCCTCGGCCCAGGCGTCCAGCCGGCCGGCCTTCTCCGCCTTGGCGCGTTTGCGGGCGCTGCCGCTGAGCGCACGGGCGACGGCGATGGTCAGCTGCTCCTCCAGGGTGAAGCTCGCGGAGCTCGCCGGCATCGTCGGCGCCACCGCGTGCCGGAGCCGCTCGAGCGCCGCTTCGGGGTCCGCGGCCTGGAGCAGGGGCTTCGCCAGGTCGAAGGCGATCGGTTGCGTCCGGGAGAACTCCCAGTCGACCAGCACGAGGCGGTCGTCACCGGTCACCAGGATGTTCGACGCGACCAGGTCGCCGTGGCTGATGCTGACCTCGAGCCGCTCGTTGCGCGCGAACAGGGCCTGGACGGCGTCGTCGGTGGACGGGTCGATGCCGTGCTCGGCCACCGCCTCGGTCCACAGCTGGGGCAGGTCGCGGCGCACGACCCGTTCCACAGGTTCGGAGGCCACCCCCACCGAGGCGTGCAGGTCCGTCAGCAGCTCGGCCACCTCGCCGATCCGTTCGCCGACCTCCGCACGGTTGCGCAGCTGGCGGGCCTCGATCAGCTCCTCGAAGAGGTAGGCGACCGGTTCCCCGGCCACGTCGAACGCGCCGTGGCTGAGCAGCTGCGGCGCCAGGTACGGAGCGTGCTCGGCGACGGTCCGGCGTGCGGTCAGCTCACGGCTGACTCCCGAGTTCTCACCCTCGCCTGCGCCCTGCAGCCGCAGGGCGAGTCCGCGTTGCGGGTAGAAGGCGCGCAAGCGGGTGACCGCGTCGACGTCGAACTTGCCGATCCGCACCAGCCGCGCCCGGGTCCGGCTCCACACGGTGACCTGATCGTCGACGAAGTAGGTCCGGTCACGCCCGCCGAGGCCGTGGAAGAGCGGACGCAGCTGCTCGAGGTCGCCCCGGACAGCGAAGGGACCGCCAGCGACCAGCCGGCGCGGCCGCAGGGAACCGATCCCCTGGCGGCGTTCCGCCGCGACGACGGGACGGAGCGTGCGCCGCCACTGGTCGCGCGTCGGTGTGGCCCGCAACCCCATCGTCACTCCGGGTACGCCTGGTCGTCACCCGCGGTGCGGGCCCGGAGGCTACCCGGCGGGACTCGCTGCTAGCGTCGCCCGGCGCGCGGTGCCCGTCGATCCGGACGCACCGGGTCGAGGGGTGACGTGACCGAGAACCGACGCTCGCGGGTGAGCCCGTGGCTGCTGATCGACGGCCCGCTGGGCTGGACCCGGCGTGGTCGTCTCGCCGAGCTGATCGCCGAGGCGGACACGATCGTGGCCGACGCGCTCCACGAGCGCGACCGTGCCCGCTACGAACGTGACCTGGTCGAGCAGGGCCGTTCGGCGCTGGACGTCGAGGTGCTCAGGCTGCGACACGAGGTCGCGGAGGCCGAGCACCGCGCCGCGGTCGCGGTGTACGAACGGGCCCGCCTCCGCAACCGCCGTAGCATCCGCCTGCTGACCGCCGTGGTCGACACCGCGGGTGAGAAGTCCGTGCGGTCCCTCCCACGGCGGATCGTCCGGGCACTGCGAGCCGGCCGTGCGCTGCAGGAACCGGGCCCGCCCCCCGAACCGCCCGAGCTGCCCGAGGCCCCACCACCTCCGGAACCGCCGGAGGAACGCGAGGCGCCCCGCCCGGTACGCGCCGCGGCCGACGACTACGAGGAACGGGCGCTGCTGCCACCGCGTCCGCAGCGTGCCGTGCCGTTCCCGCACCTGCGGATCCTGCACCTGGGTGCCGCCGGTCGCTTCGTGGGGCTCGCACCGCACACGGCCGTCGATCCGGACACGTGGCGGGAGCAGCTGCGCGAGGGCGCCGACCTGATGCTGATCGAGCCCCTGGCCGACGCGCCCGAGTGGGACCCCCTCGACGGCGAGCTCCCCACCTTGCTGCGAGCCGCCTCCGAGCTCGGCGTTCCGAGCGTGCGGCTCACCGCCCCCGGGGTGGTCGGTGGCCCGGGCGAGGCTGAGCTCGAGCTCACCGAGGACGTGCCCGACGACATCGGCGACCGGTTGGTGCCATCGGTGGACACCGGCCACTTCAACCCGCAGGGCTGGCGGCAGCAGCCCGCGGACCCCGTGCTGGCCGTGCTCGCGCGAGCCCCCGACGGCGCCGGCCGGGCGCTGCTGGCCGGTTTCGACCCGCCGGTGACGACGGCGAGGGCACCCGATCTCCGGCTCGACGACCCGGTGGGCACGGATCGGCGGCTGGCCACGCCCGCCGCGGTGCGGCGCAGCCTGAACCGGGCGGGGGTGCTGCTCGACCATCCCGGCTGGCGCGACGAGCCCGCCGAGACGCTGCGGCTCTGGGCGGCCGCCCTCGCCTGCGGGACGCCCGTGGTCACCATCGCACCGGACCCGGTCATGCCCGACGTACCCGGGGTCATCCGGGTCGAGGAGGCCGACGCCGTCGAACTCGTGCATACGTTGCTCACCACCCCGGACCTGCGGGAGCGGCACAGCATCGTCGGCCGCCGTCACGCGTTGGGCGACCTCGATCGCGAGTCGGCGCTTCGACGCCTCTGCGGCGCCGTCGACGTGCCGTTGCCGCCGCCCCTGCGCACCACGGTGCTCCTGGCCACGCACCGCCCCGACTTCCTGGCTCGCGGTCTGGACAGCGTGGCGCGCCAAACCCGTGCCGGGGTCGACGTCTCGCTGGTGCTGCACGGGGTCGCGTTCGACGAGGTGGACGTGCCGACCACGGACGC
Organism: Nitriliruptoraceae bacterium; assembly: GCA_007118045.1. Lineage (GTDB taxonomy): Bacteria > Actinomycetota > Nitriliruptoria > Nitriliruptorales > Nitriliruptoraceae > SKTG01. Next base: position 1,140 of record SKTG01000293.1, on the reverse strand, counting down.
GGAGCTCGGCGCGGTCACCCGTGCCCCGGGTCACTGGACCCTCGGGGACTGCCTCAACGCCGGGTTGGACCGTGCGGACGGCGAGCTCGTGGCCAAGATGGACGACGACGACCACTACGGGCCGGGGCATCTGACCGACCTGGTGCAGGCCTGGCACCACAGCGGCGCCGACCTCGTCGGCAAGCGGGTCGAGTTCGTCCACCTCGTCGATCTCGATCTGACCCTGCGTCGCCGGCCCTCCCGCACCGAACGGGACCGCCCGCACGTCGGTGGCCCGACCCCGCTGGGCTCACGCGAGCTGCTGCGCCGTCACCGGTTCCTGCGGCGGCCCAACCGGGTGGACTCGACCCTGTACGAGCGGGTCCTGGCCGACGGGGGACGGATATACGGCATCCACAGCCGCGACCTCGTGCTCGAGCGGCACGGCCGCAGCCACGCTTGGGCCACGGAGGACGACGAGTTCCTCGAGGACGCCGTCGATCAGCGCCCGGGGCTCGACCTGGACTTCGCGTCGAGCGACCCGGCGACCGCGTCCTGACCCCGGCCCCCGACCGGGTGCGACGTCATCCCGTCCGGTCCACCCCGCCGAGCGCGCCGCTCAGCGCGGCGAGCAGTTCCTCACGGTCGTCGGCGGAGGGCAGCGTGATCACCGAGGTGATCCCGAAGTCGCGTGCGATTGTTGCGAGCCGGCATCGGCGTGCGTCGGCCCACCCGTCGCGGGCACGCAAGCGTTCGTACGCCGAGCGGGGTGGCAGGTACTCGAAGAGGTAGCCCGAGCCCCGCAAGGGCCGGAAGTCGATCGTGCTGGTCGCGAACAGCGGCACGAAGGTCTGCAGCGCCGCTTGCAGCTGCTGCGTGCGTTCGACGATCAGCTCGACCTCGGGCGCCTCGAGGTGGCTCGGGAGCACGATCATCACCCGGGTGGGGGGTGGCGCGCCCTCGACCGGACGGAGCTGCCCGAGCGGCAGCGGCAGCGCGGCGACGGGCTCCGTGCTCGTGGAGCGGGCTGCCGGCGGTTCCCAGCCGAGGAGCAGGCTGCGCACCCGCCGCTGCACCCCTACCGGCAGCTTGCCGTAGGGGACGCGGACCAGAGCCCGGACCCGCTCGCGGTTCGAGGCCAGGGCGAGCCCGGCCCGGAGC
>SKTG01000089.1 GCA_007118045.1 Nitriliruptoraceae bacterium | reverse complement strand
GCGCGCAGGAACCCGACCAGCGTGATGCCGAAGCGTTCGGCCGTGCGGACCGCGAGCTCCGAGGGCGCGCCGACCGCCGCCACGATCGGCAGGCCGGCGACGGCGGCCTTGGCGACGAGCTCGAAACCGACACGTCCCGACAGCACGCAGATCCGGTCGTGCAGAGGCAGCTCACGCGTGCGAACGTGGTGCCCGATCGCCGCGTCCAACGCGTTGTGTCGTCCGATGTCCTCGCGGAGGGTGGTGAGCTCGCCCTCGGGGGTGAACAACCCCGTGGCGTGGATGGCACCGGTCGCGGTGAACAGATCCTGGGCGTCGCGGAGCCGGTCGGGTAGCGCAGCCAGCGTCGCCCATGGCAGCGGGCCGCCCGCCGGTACCACCTCGGGCACGGTGCTCGCGCGGGCGCCCAGCTCGTCGATCGAGGCGCGGCCGCAGATCCCGCAGGAGGCCGTGGCCGCCGTGTGCCGGTGCGCGACACCCTCGAGGTCCAGCGGGTGCGAGAGGTGGATGGTGAGCTGATCGTCGGGCTGCGCGTGGATCAGGGGATCCCCGGTCTCGGTGCGTTCGATCCCGCCCGGCCGGAGCAACCCTTCGCCGTGGAGCCATCCGGCCGCCAGGTCCACGTCGTGCCCCCGGGTCCGCATCGTCGTGACGACGGTGCGTGGGGACTGGCCCGGTCCGCACGCGCGGATCTCGAGCGGATCCTCGGCCACCACGACGTCGTCGAAGTCCCGGGCGCTCCCGCCGCGGACCCGCACGATCGAGCGCCGCCGCGTGCGGTCGGCACGGTCGGGCACGGTGTCGTAGGCCGCGAGGTCGGCGGGAGTGTCGACGTCGCGGGCCGTGCGGCCTTCGGGGTCGAGCGTTCGCCAGCTCGCCGGCTCCAGCAGCTGCGGGTCGAGGGCGTCAAGCAGGTCGACGGCGCGCCGCCGGCCGCTGTCTAGGTGCGCGCTCACGACCGGTAGGGCGGTACGCCGGTACACGGCGACCAGCGGCTGCGCCCCCGCGTCCGTGCCCAGCGCGGTGGCCCGGCACGACGGCGCCTCGACGGCTCGTCCGATCAGCGAGCGCAGCACGTCCGGCACCAGCTCGGGGTGATCGGCGGCGACCACCAGCACCAGGTCCTCGCGTGCCTGTTCCAGCGCGGTCTCCAGTCCTGCCAAGGGTCCGGCCCCCACCCTCGCGTCGGTGGTGACCCGCACCGCGGTGCCGGCGAGCAGCCGGTCGACGCCGGCTCGGTCACCTTCCTCGGAGATCACCACCTGGACGTCGTCGCTGACGGCGAGCACCGCGTCCACGGCACGCCGCAGCAGGCTCGAGCCGGCCACCCTCGCCGAACGCTTGTCGCGCCCCATGCGACGCGAGGCCCCGCCGGCCAGGACCGCCGCCGACACGGCTGCGTCGCCGAACCCGTCCACCACCGCCGCTCCTCCCCGCAGCTGCACGGTAACCCGGGTCGCCCGTGGCAGGCTGCCGGCCCGGTCCCGCCGTCGAGCAGCAGGAGGCCACCCGATGGATCCCGAGCACTGGTTCGAACGCCTGCGGGCGGCGTGTCCCGCCGCCCCGGGGTCGGTCGGGGAGCAGGAGCGTGAAGCCCTGCTGGACCTGGCCCGGATCGCCGCCCACACGTCCGAGCGGTGGGCGGCCCCCATCTCGACCTACCTCGTGGGGGTGGCGCTGGCACAGGAGGCCCCGGAGGAGCGCGCGGCGGCGCTACGGGCCCTCGTGCGGTCGCTCGAACCCACGGACCCGTAGAACGGCAGGCGAGAAGGGCCCGCCGGGACCCGGCCGGGCCGCCCGTACCCTCGCCGGCCCCCGCAACGAAGATCTGCAGATGCGCCCTGTCCCGTCCGTGTACCGCTCGTCGGGTCCCACTCCACCGTGCGAGCGGGGGCCTGGCGCGGCCCGACGGGTCCGCGCCGGCGTCCGCGTTCTCGGGCTCGTCGCTCTGGTGTTCGCGCTGGTCGCCTGCTCACCCGGGGACGAGGCGCCGGCCGATGAGGCGCCGGCCGACGTCGAGCCGGACGAGACCGGACCCGACGCGGTCGAACCCGACGCCCCGGAGGAGCCGACGCCGGGTGACGACGACGCCCCCGCCGACCTCGGGCTCGACGAGAGCGAGGTCCCGACGGAGGCGCCACCGACCGAGGAGCTCGAGCGTCGGCTGCCGGACGGCTGGTCGCCCGTCACCGTCGAGGACCAGCAGACGGGTCCGTTCGTGATCGGCGCGCCGGACGAGGCCGAGACCTGGCAGGTCGGCGCGTCGCTCGAACCGCTGGAAGCGGTCGCCGGCGAGACCGACTGGTGGCGCTTCTGGGCACCCCGCCTCGATCCGTTGGAGCCTGGCATCTCGAACGTGCGCGCGATGATCGTGCTGCCGCCCGGCGTCGGCGGGGCGCCCGACGACGACGTGGTCACGCTCCAGGTCAACGTGGCGCCCTTCGATCTGGACGTCGAGCCGGACGACGCGGCCGCCGTCGCCGAGGTGTACGAGACCGTCTTCGAGCAGCAGGGTTCCGAGGTGCGACGTGCCGCACCGGTCGCATACGACGGTCCGGAGGTGGACGAGGTCGCCGAGGTGGTGCACGTGCTGGACCCCGAGGTGCTCGACCGCGAGGTGCGGCAGCGCTTCGTCCCCGTCCCCGAGGTCGGCGCGCTGTGGAGCGTCCAGTGCGACGGGCCGGTGGGGGCCGACGTCGAGGAAGCGTGCGACGCCGCCCTCGACGCCTTCCGTCCGCCGCTGACCTGACCCCGGCGACCGGTCGTTTCCGCGGTCGGGGTCCGCGTCGTCCGCCCCTACCCTGCGCACGATGAGCTCACCTGACGTGGACATCCGCCGCTACCTCGAGATCCGCACGGCGTCGCCGGCCAGCTTCTCGCCCGACGGACGCAAGCTGCTGATCGCCTCCGACCTGCCGGGCACCTCGCAGGTCCACCGGCTCGACCTGGCCAGCTCGGAGCTGCCCGTCGCCGCGGAGGACCTGGTCCGCCTGACCGACTTCGAGGAACCGATCGGTGCGGGCTACCTCCCCGCCGACCCGTCCGGGGCCGGCGCCGACCGGTTGCTGCTGGCGACCGACGTGGGCGGCAACGAGCGGTACCAGCTGTTCACCGCTCCGGACGACCCGGAGCAGGCCCTGCGCGGCCCCGAGGACCTCGACGAGCTCGTCGTCGACCCGGAGCACATCCACCGGCCCGGCGGGGTCAGCCGGGACGGGCGCCTGCTCGCCTACGCCACCAACCGGCGTGACGGCGTCGCCTTCGACACGTGGGTCCGTGACCTCACGACCCGCGAGGAACGCTGCGTCTACGCCACCGGCGGCTGGACCGAGCCCGCCGGCTTCTCGCCCGACGGCCGCCACCTCGCGGTGACCGAGCTGACCACCGTCGCCGGGGACAACCGGGCCCACCTCGTCGACCTCGACGCCATCGGCGACGAGCCCTCCGCACCGGGTGGTCCCGGTGTGGTCGAGCTGGCTCCGCACGAGGAGAGCGCCAGCGTCGGAGCTCCGTCCTGGCTGCCCGACGGCTCCGCGTTCTTCTTCGCGACCGACGTCGGCCGCGAGTTCAGCGGCATCGCCCGGGGGACGCCCGACGGCGCGTGGCGCTACGTGATCGAGCCGGGGTGGGACAGCGGCTGCTCCGTCGACTGGGCCGGTCGGCACCTGCTGGTGGCCTGGAACGAGGACGGCGTCACCCGCGCCCGGCTGCACGATCCCGACGGCCTCGAGGTGACCGCGACGGTGCCGCTGCCAGGGGACGGGGTGGCGGGAGGCCTGCGCTTCTCGAAGGACGGCCGGTGGCTGACCTTCGCCTACACCTCGCCCCTGATGCCGGGCGACGCCTGGCGCTACGACACCGACACCGGCACGCTCGAACGTCTGACCGTGAGCCCGTGCGACGTCGATCCGGACAGCTTCGTCGACGCGGAGCGGGTGCGCTTCCCCTCGTTCGACGGGCTGGAGATCCCGGCGTTCGTGTTCACCCCACCCACCGGCGACGGACCCTTCCCCGTGGTGGTCGTGATCCACGGGGGCCCGGAGAGCCAGTGGCGGCCGTCGTTCACCCCGCTGACCCAGTACCTGCTGGCGCAGGGGTTCGCCGTGGTCGCGCCGAACGTCCGGGGCTCGACCGGCTACGGCAAGCGCTACCAGCACCTCGACGACGTCGAGCTGCGGCTGGACTCGGTCCGCGACCTCGCCGCCCTGCACGACTGGCTCGGGACACGGGAGGACCTCGACCGCGACCGAGCGGCGCTCTACGGGGGGTCCTACGGCGGCTACATGGTGCTGGCCGGGCTGACGATGCAGCCGGAACGCTGGGCCGCGGGCGTCGACATCGTCGGCATGTCGGACCTGGTGACCTTCCTCGAGAACACCTCCGAGTGGCGGCGTGCGTTCCGCGAGCGCGAGTACGGTTCGCTGGAGCACGACCGTGAGGTACTCGAAGCTGCGTCGCCGATCAACCACGTCGAGCAGCTCCGGGCGCCCCTGTTCATCGTCCACGGCGCGAACGACCCCCGGGTCCCGCTGTCCGAAGCCGAACAGATCCACACCGTGCTCACCCAACGGGGCGTGCGCAGCGAACTTGCGGTGTACGAGGACGAGGGGCACGGGCTGTCGAAGCTCGCGAACCGCGTCGACGCGTACCCGCGCATCGCCGCCTTCCTGCGGGAGGTGATCGGCGACCGCACGTGAGGGGTCCGGCCAGGGCCCCGGGCAGGCCGACGACAGGACGATCGATGCGAGTACTGGTGACCGGCTCGACCGGCTACATCGGGGGGCGGCTCGTCCCGGAGCTGCTCGCGCACGGGCACGAGGTGCGGTGCGCCGCACGGACCCCCGCGAAGCTCGACGACCGCCCCTGGCGCGATCAGGTCGAGGTCGCCGAGGTCGACGTGTTCGAGCCCGACACGCTCGACGCCGCCTGCCGCGGAGTCGACGCGGTGTACTTCCTCGTCCACTCGATGGACGGCAAGGGCGACTTCGAGGCGAAGGACCGGCAGGCCGCGGCCAACGTCCGCGACGCCGCCGCCGCCAACGGGGTGCAGCGCATCGTCTACCTCGGGGGTCTCGGGCGGACCGACGACGAGGACCTCTCGAGCCACCTGCGGTCGCGTCAGCAGGTCGGTCGGGTCCTCGCCGACGGGACGGTCCCGGTCACCGAGCTGCGGGCGGCGATCATCATCGGCTCCGGCTCGGCCTCGTTCGAGATGCTCCGCCACCTCGTCGAGGTCCTCCCGGTGATGACCACGCCGCGGTGGGTCAGCACGCGGTGCCAGCCGATCGCGGTGCGCGACATGCTGCACTACCTGGTCGCGGTGCTCGACGAGCCGGCCACCGCCGGGGAGATCCTCGAGGTCGGTGGACCGGACGTGATGACCTACGCGGAGCTGATGCAGACCTACGCGGAGCTCGCCGGTCTCCGCAAGCGGATCATCCTGCCCGTGCCGGTGCTCACGCCTGGGCTGTCCTCGCTGTGGGTGGGGCTGGTCACGCCGCTGCCTCCGGGCCTCGCGCGGCCGCTGGTCGACAGCCTCGTCAACGAGGTCGTCGTGCGTGACGACCGCATCCAGGGCATGATCCCGCGGGCGACGATCCCGTTCCGCGAGGCCGTGCGGATGGCACTCACCCGCATCCAGGACCTCGAGGTCGCGACCACCTGGGCCAGCGCGGGCGGTACCGGCCCGCGCTCGGCGCCGGCTGACGACGGAGGCGCGGCACCGGGTGGGACGCCCGAGGATCCCCAGCCCGAGGATCCGCACTGGTCGGGCGGGACCGTCTTCGCCGACGAACGCAGCGTGCACTCCGACGCCCCACCCGAGCCGATGTTCGCGGCCGTGTGCAGCATCGGTGGTCGCAGCGGCTACCACTCGCCGAAGTGGATGTGGCAGATCCGCGGGCTGCTGGACCAGCTCGTCGGCGGCATCGGCCTGCGGCGTGGGCGGCGGCACCCGACCGAGCTCGCGGTCGGCGAGGTCGTCGACTTCTGGCGCGTCGAGGCCCTGGAGCGACCCGCCCTGCTGCGCCTTCGTGCCGAGATGAAGGTCCCGGGGGAGGCCTGGCTCGAGTTCCGTATCACGCCCGAAGCCGGCGGCAGCCGCCTCGAGCAGCGGGCTCGGTTCCATCCGCGGGGCCTGTGGGGCCGGTTGTACTGGGCCTGCCTGGTGCCCTTCCACGGGCTGATCTTCCCGCGCATGGCGCGGCGCCTGGCGGCCGAGGCGGAGCGGTTCGCCGAGCACGGGGTCACGGCGGATGGATCACCACCCCCACCCTCGCCGCGGCGGCGGCGCCGCTGACCTGCACGGCTTCCTCAGGCGTGACGGCCAGCCAGGCATCCTCCGCGTCCGTGCCGACGACCGTGGCGCCGGCAGCGAGGCGGTGGACCTCCCCGTCGTGGCCGGCGCCGATGACGTCGACGCGGTGACCGGCCGCGAGGTCCGGCAGCAGCTCGAGGGGCACCGTGACGGCGACCCGGC
>SKTG01000204.1 GCA_007118045.1 Nitriliruptoraceae bacterium | reverse complement strand
CGCGTGACCAACGCCGCACCCGGCGCTTCGGCCGCTGAGCGGCCTCGCGGCGCGTGACCAACGCCGCACCCGGCGCTTCGGCCGCTGAGCGGCCTCGCGGCGCGTGACCAACGCCGCACCCGGCGCTTCGGCCGCTGAGCGTCACGGTTCCGTGGTCCCCGGTGAGCCGCTCGCTACCGTCGCAGGGTCCGACGTCGGCGACGGATCGAGGTCACCGCACCCGTGCCCCACCCATCGGCCGGTCCCCGGCCCGCCCGATCGCCCGGTCGGCTCCGCCCACGCAGGGTGAGACCGAGCCGGCGCGTGACGTCGGTGCCCCGGTCCCGTCCGATCGCACCCCGCGTCACCACCGTCACGCCGCCCTCCGGGGCGGCGTTTTCCGTCCGCGGACCCGTGACGGCCCGGAGCGGGCCGTTCGACCGCCGCCAGGGAGCCCATCGATGCCCGCGACCGCCCGGAGTGCCCGCACCTTCGTCCTCGACACGTGCGTCCTGCTCGCCGACCCGCACGCCCTGCACCGGTTCCACGAACACGAGGTCGTCGTCCCGCTCGTGGTGATCGAGGAGCTCGATCGCAAGAAGACCGCGCTCGACGACGTCGGGCGCAACGCTCGGCTGGCGCTTCGCACGATCGAGGATCTCCGGGCCGGTTCCCCCCACGGTCTGCGCGACGCCATGCCGCTGCCCGGGGGAGGGACGCTGCGCATCGAGTCGAACCACGTCGACGCGCCGCTGCCCAGCTACCTCGACCGGGAGAAGGCCGACCACCGCATCCTGTGCGTCGCGATCGGGCTCGAGGCCACCCTGGTGACCAAGGACGCGGCGCTGCGCATCAAGGGCAGCCAGCTCGGTGTGCCCGTGGAGGACTACCGGGGTGACACCGCCAGGACGGAGGAGCACACGAACGGTCTCGTCGAGCTCGAGGTCGACCACCTGATCCTCGACGAGCTGCACCGTGACGGCAAGGTCGTGCTGACGGCCGACGTCGTCCGAGCCGCCGGAGGGCCGCCGCTGTGGCCGAACGCCTGTCTCGTCCTGCGCTCCGGTCGTTCCGGCTCCGGCCTCGGCCGCGCCATCGAGGTGGACGACGAGGGGACCGCGACGGTCCACCGGGTGCACGGCCATCGGCAGGTGTTCGGGATGTCCGCCCGTGACGTGCGGCAGACCTTCGCCATCGACCTGCTGCTCGACCCCGACGTCCCCTGTGTCTCCCTCATGGGCATGGCGGGGACCGGCAAGACCTTCCTCGCCCTGGCGGCCGGGCTCGAGCAGGTGCTCGAGGCCACGGCCTACCGCCGGCTGTCGGTCTACCGGCCGTTGATCGCGGTGGGCAAGCAGGAGATCGGCTACCTCCCGGGTGATCTCGACGAGAAGCTGGCGCCGTGGATGGCGGCCGTCCACGACAACCTCTACGCGCTGCTGCGGACCGACGAGGGCGGCGGACGCGGGCAGCGTGAGCATCGGCAGATCCAGTCCACGATCGAGTCGCTGGTCGATCGGGGCCAGCTCGAGCTCGCCGCCATCAGCTACCTACGGGGTCGCTCGATCACCGATGAGCTCGTGGTCGTCGACGAAGCGCAGAACATCGAGCTGTCGGCGTTGAAGGTGGTCCTCACCCGGATGGCGATGGGTTCCAAGGTGGTGTTCTGCGGGGATCTCGGTCAGGTCGACAACCCCTACATCTCGCCGTACGGGGGGATGGCCGCGTTGATCGAGAAGATGAAGGGCAGCCCGCTGTTCGGCCACGTCACGCTCTCGAAGGGGGTCCGCAGCCCCCTGGCCGAGCACGCCGCGACGATCTTCTGAACGGCTCAGTTCATGCGGGCCCGGGCCTGGATCGCGGCCTGTCGCGCCTCGACCCGCGCCGGGGCCTCGTCGGAGGTGAGCTCCAGGTAGGCCTCGTACGCCGCGGCGGCCTCATCGAACCGGCCGACCTTGGTCAACAGCTGTCCGTGGACGCGATGGTCCTCGGGGAGCCGGTTCGGCAACAGCTGCTTGAGCTCGACGGTCCACAGCGCGTCGAACGGACGATCCGCGGCCGCGAAATCGCGGGTGAGGTTGTTGAGCAGCCGCCGGACCACGTTGACCGCGGGCGCCGGTCGCAGCATGGCCCGCCGGAACTCGAGCCGCCCCCCGGTGGCCGTGACCACCCGCTCCGCCGTGGTCGCCTCGTCCAGGCGCATGCCCTCGTGGAACGGATCGAGCAGGACGGGGCGTTCGCGGCCACCCACCCCCGTCACCGCGTGGCCGGGCAGGTTCACCAGGAACGCGGGGATGCCGACGCGTCGGGCGATCGCGACGTAGACGATCGTCAGGGTGATCGGCAGGCCCCGTTTGCGCTCCAGGACCCGGGTGAGCAGGCCGTTGGCCGGGTCGTGGTAGCTCGTGGTGTCCCCGCGGAACCCCTGCGTCCCCGCCAGGTAGGCGGCCAACTCCGAGGCGGCCGTGGTCGGTTCGTCACGGGTGACCCCCCGCGAACGCAACCCGTCGGCCAGCGCGTCGAGCCGGAGCAGCTCCGTGTCGACGTCCAGGCGTGGCTCGACCTCGACGCAGCACAGCAGCGCGGCCTCGGCCAGGTCGGCGTCGTTGCGCCGCACCAACGTGCGGAGGCGTTCGCGGGACGCGATGGTCATACCCGAACGGTACCGGGCGGGTCCGATCCGCCGGACGGGGTGGCCCGCATGTCACTAAGGTCGCCCACACGTCGACATCGTCGACCGCTGGAGGTGTGAGATGAGCGTCGAGAAGCCGGACCGCAACCTCGCGATCGAGATCGTTCGCGTGACCGAGGCAGCCGCCATGGCCGCCGCTCGGTGGCAGGGGCGGGGGGACAAGGAGTCCGGTGACCAGGCGGCGGTCGACGCCATGCGGACCGTGCTCGACACGGTCGACATCGCCGGGACCGTGGTGATCGGCGAGGGGGAGAAGGACGAGGCCCCGATGCTCTACAACGGCGAGCGGGTCGGGTCGGGCGAGGCGCCGGAGGTCGACATCGCCGTCGATCCGATCGACGGGACGCGGCTGCTGGCCGAGGGGCGCCCGGGTTCCCTGGCCGTGATGGCGGCGGCGCCCGCCGGCACGATGTTCGACCCGGGGCCGTGCGTGTACATGGAGAAGCTCGTCGTGGGGGCCGAGGGCGCCGGCGTGGTCGATCTCGACCGGTCACTGGCGGAGAACCTCGAGGCGGTCGCCGAGGCCCAGGATCGGCAGGTGACGGACCTCACGGTCGTGATGCTGGACCGCGACCGTCACGAGGACGCGAAGCGCCAGGTGCGCGAAGTCGGCGCCCGCCTGACGTTGATCAGCGACGGCGACGTGGAAGCCTCGATCGTGGCGGCCTGGGACGACCGGCCCCAGGTCGACATGCTGTACGGCATCGGTGGCACCCCCGAGGGCGTCATCACCGCGTGCGCGATCAAGGCGTTGGACGGCATCATGCTCGGGCGCCTGTGGCCGCGCAGCGACGCCGAACGGCGGGCCGCGGTCGACGCCGGCTACGACCTGGATGCGGTGCTGACCGCCGACGACCTGGTCGCCGCCGACGACTGCTTCATCGCCTGCACGGGCATCACGCAGGGCAACCTGCTCCAGGGGGTGCGTATCGACCGGCGGGGCGCCACCACGGAGTCGCTGGTCATGCGTTCCAAGTCGGGGACGGTGCGTTCGATCCGGGCGCGCCACCGGTTGGCGAAGCTACGCGAGTACGCCTCGGTCACCTACTGAGCGGCCGCCGCCGTCCCGGGCGTGAGGGCCCGGATGCGGGGCAGGAGCAGCCCCGGGAACTCGATCGGTAGTGCATGGCTCCCGCCGGGGATGAGCAGCAGGTCGGACGTTCCAACGGCCTCGGCGAGCTCTCGCCCGACGCGTGGCGGTGTCCAGGCGTCCTCGCCACCGATCGCCACGAAGACGGGCACGTCGAGGTCGCCGAGGAACGGCGTCGCGCTGTACTCGTGCATGCCTCGCGCCGTCCAGATCGCGGTCCGCGGGTCGATACGGCCCAGGTGCCAGCGGTAGGGGCGCATGCCCTCGTCGGGCGTGTGCGGACCCAGGGCGCGGATCGCGCGGGCGACCGGCATCGTGACGGGCAGTTCGAGGGCGCGCAACGCGACACCGCTGAGGTCCCGCGGGAGCGCCGGCACGGTCGTGGAGATGAACGGGAACAGCTTCGCGGCGATGCTCGTGCCGTAGAAGGTCTCGAACGGGGAGGTGGCCGATCCCGCCACCAGCGCCAGCCGGCCGACGAGGTCCGGTCGTTGCTCCCACAGCGCCAAAGCGACCTGCACGCCCATCGAATGTCCGATGACCGTGGCCGACCGGTGACCCTCGACATCCATCACGGCGGCCACGTCACCCGCCAGCAGCGGCAGCCGGTAGGCCTCGGCGGTGGGCGGGTACGCCTCGCCGTACGCCTCGCTCGAGGCACCCACCCCGCGGTAGTTGAGGATCACGACCCGGTGGTCGGTCGCGAGGTCGGGGCCGATCGTGCGCCAGAAGTTGTCGGGGCACAGGTAGCCGGCGCAACAGACGACCGGCGGCGCCCCCACCGGCCCTCGCACGGCGTAGCGGACGACGGTCCCGTCGGCCCGCTCGACCTGGCGGTCCTTGGCCCAGAGATGACCGCCACGGTCGGGCCAGACCGACGATCCCACCATGCACCCTCCTGCCGATGTGTCAGCCTAACGGTGTCCGAGACCGCCCTCGCCCCCGCCGTCTACCGTGTCCGGAGGCCCGAGGACGTCAGGTGGACGCCTCGCACGGCCAGCTCTTTCTGACGGCCGGCTCGATCGAGGAGGACGGAGGAGAGGATGGGGTCCCCCGCACCCGGCGGCGAGCACGGTCGTCGGCGCGCGGTGCCGACCGCCACGCCGGTCGGAGGATCCCGGGATGCGGCGCTCACCCTGCGAGGGGTCAGCGTGCACTACGGCGACGCGCCGGCGCTGCTCGATCTCGACCTCGACGTCGAGGCGCACGCCATCACGGCGATCATCGGTCCCTCGGGCAGTGGGAAGTCGACGCTGCTGGCGGCGTGCAACCGGATGCTGGAGCTGACGCCGGGCACGCGCGTGCGCGGCAGCGTGCACCTGTACGGGCACGACGTGTACGCGCGTGGCGTCGATGCCGTCGAGGTCCGCCGCCGGATCGGCCTCGTCGCCGACCGGCCCGTCCCCTTCGACCGGTCGATCCGGGAGAACGTCACCTTCGGGCCCCGTCTCCACGGCGTCAGACGTCGGGACCACGCCCCCATCGTGGAACGCAGCCTGCGTCGCGTCGGTCTGTGGAGCGCCGTCCACGATCGTCTCGACTCGCCGGCGCGCACCCTGTCCCTCGGTCAGCAGCAGGCCCTGTGCATCGCGCGGAGCCTGGCGACCGAACCGGACGTGCTGCTGCTCGACGAGCCGTGCGCGACCCTGGACCCGATCGCAACGCTGCGCATCGAGGAACTGCTGCGGGAGCTGCGTCGCACGCTGACGATCGTGCTGGTCACCCACGACCTCCAGCAGGCCGCGCGGGTCTCCGACCGGACCGCCCTGCTCGCCGGTGAGCACCGTGGCGATACGGGCCGGGTCCAGGCCGAGGGACGAGCCGGTCGCCTGATCGAGGTCGGCGACACGGTAAGCCTGTTCACCCGACCCGCGCATCCGCGCACGGAGGCGTACGTGACGGGTCGTGCCGGGTGACGGGGGCACCCGCCGGGGCCGGAGGTGGGGTGAACGCGTCGCCCGGTGTTCACCGCCCGTTCATCGGGCGGCCAGAAGGTGGCCGTCGAGCGCTCGTACCGTCGCGCCGACGAGCCAGCGGAGGCATCGAGGATCGTGACACGCCGCGCGAGACGACGTCAGCTGGTCACCGGCCATGCCGGTGGGCCCGGGAAGCCCCAGGGCGGGGGCGACGGAGGGAGCGACGGGGTGACACCGATCGGTCGAGAGCTGCCCGCCGATCCCGAGCCGGGACCCGGGCTGCGGACCGAGTACCGGAGCTGGTTGGACGCCATCGACGACGAGCTGGTGGGCGGAGCGTTGATCGTCGTCGACGCCATGCCGCGGGTGACGCGGGGGTTCCTGGCCGGGGACGACGGCACCGTTGCCGACGCGACGGCCCGGTCGGAGGACATCGCGGAGCGCTGCCGGCGGGTCGAGGAGCAGGGTTTCGTGCTGCTGGCCCGGGAAGCGCCGGTGTCGGGCGACCTGCGCCGGCTGGTCGCGATCCTGCGCCTGGTCCACGACGTCGAACGCGCCGGTCGGCTGATGCGCCACATCGCCGAGTCGGTCGAGCGCATCGATCCACTGCGCCTCCCGTCGCCGCTGCGCCGACAGCTCGGGGAGCTGGCGGCCCGATCGCTCGAGGTCTACCGGAGGGGGGTCGACGCCTGGCGTCACCGCGACGGCCTGGCCGTCCACGAGCTCGACGGTCTGGACGCGGACGTCGACCGGCTGCGCACCGGGCTGCTGGTGCGAGCGGGCGAGCTGGACGGGGCCGGCACCGACGTCCTCGTGCTGGGACTGCTGGCCCGCTACTACGAGCGGCTGGCAGACCACGGCGTCGCCTTCGCGCAGCACGTCACGTTCGTCGTCACCGGTCAGCGGGTGGACGTGGGACCGTGACCGCCGCCCTCGCCACCTCAGTCGGTGGTCGGGACGCGGAGCTGGACGTGGTCGCCGGTGCTGACGAACACCGCCTGCTCCGCGACGTCGACGCCGTGACCCGCGAAGCGCTCGAGGCGCCGGCACAGGCCGATCATCCGTCCCGCCCAGGCGATCGAAGCTCGGTCGTCGGCCGGCAGGCGGACCAACCGTTGGAAGATGTGCTCGGTGAGCCTCGCGACGTCGCGGTCGAGCTCGGTGACGCCGTTCGCGGCGGCCGCGTCGTCCTCGAGGAAGGCGGTCCTCGCCCGCAGGCTGACCTCTCGGGCCAGGCCGCCCAGTTCCAGCAGCTGCTGGACGGCGTCCTCGTCACCGCGGTCCTCCGCCGCGCGCTTGGTCGTGTGGGCCACGCCCACGGCCTCGTCGGCCATGCGCTCGACGTGGAGGCTGACGTGGACGAGACCCATCAGCTGACGCAGGTCACCCCCACCGGGGTGGTGCAGAGCGATCAACGCGAAGACGCCACGCTGGACCTGGGCGTAGGCTCGATCGACCCCGGCGTCGTGGTCGATGACCTCGTCGGCCGCGGCGAGGTCGCCGTGCTCGAGCGCGTGCAACGCGCCCCGCAGCATGGCGTCGGCATGCTCGGCCATACCGGCCACCCGCTCGCGCAGCTGGTCGATCTGTGGTCGCAGGTCGTCGTCCACGGGTCACCCCCGCGGGCACTCTAACCGTCGAGAAGAGGGACCGGGCGATGCCCAAGCTACTGCTCGTCGAGGACGAGAGGTCGATCGCGGAGGGGCTCGCGATCACGCTCGAGGCCGAGGGCTTCCAGGTCGCCTGGGTCAAGGACGGCCTGGAAGCCGTCCCGACGTGGGAGCGTGTCCGACCGGACCTGGTCGTGCTCGACCTGATGTTGCCGGGCATGTCCGGGACGGAGATCTGTCGAGCACTGCGCAGCCGGTCCGAGGTCCCGATCATCATGCTGACGGCGAGGGACGCCGAGGTCGACCGCGTGGTCGGCCTGGAGCTCGGCGCGGACGATTACGTCACCAAGCCGTTCTCGACGCGTGAGCTGGTCGCGCGGATCAAGGCGATCCTGCGCCGCGCACCGCTGGTCGATCCGGCGATCGACGACGCGCCCGTCGAGGCCTCCGGCGTGCGGGTCGACCGGGCGCGACACGAGGTCCAGGTCGACGGCTCCGGGGTCGAGCTGCCGCCCAAGGAGTTCGAGCTGCTGGCCTACCTCATCGAGAACGCCGGCCGCGTGCTGACCCGCGGCCAGCTGATCGACGAGATCTGGGGCAGCGACTACGTCGGCGACACGAAGACCCTCGACGTGCACGTCCGCCGTCTCCGTACGCGCGTGGAGCAGGACCCGAAGGCGCCGTCGCGCATCCAGACCGTCCGCGGGGTGGGCTACCGGTTCGCGGACCGATGAGCCCTCGGGTGCTCGCCGTGGCCCTGGTGTTCGGTCTGGTCGGCCTGGCGATCGGCCGGTTCGCGGACCTGCCGCTGCCCGTGGCCGCTGCGGTGCTGGTCGGGGGATCGGTGGTCGCGGGTCTGGTGGCGGAGCGTGTGGAGGACGCGAGGTCGCGCGCGCTGGCCGAGCGCATCGATGGCTGGTTGCGTCGGGAGGATCGGGTGCCGGAGCACCCCGACGGGTCTCCGGGCCGGCGCCGGCTCGAGGTCGCGGTCGACGCGCTCGGAGCGGCCTACGAGGACCGCGGCGTGGAGCTGGAGCGGGAGCGTCCGTGGCGGCGTGAGTTGGTCGATTCGCTGGTGCCCGCGGCCATGCTGTTCAGCCAGGAGGACCGCCTGTCGGCGGCGAACGCCGGTGCCAGGGAGCTACTGGGGATCCCCGACGACGCGGGGGAGGTGACCGTGCTCAACGCCGTCGGTAGTGCGGCCATGGCCGACGCGGTGCGGGAGGCCCGCGAGGGGGGGCGGCCGGTGACCGTTGACGTCGAGCGTGGAGACCAGGATCTGCAGGCGATCGCCTCCGTCGTCGGTGAGGAGACGTTGCTGATCGTCACCGATCGGACACGTGAACGGCGGGTGGAGGAGCTCAGACGCAACTTCGTGGTCAACGCCTCGCACGAACTCAAGACCCCGGTGACGAGCATCCAGACGTTGGCCGAGGCGCTCGAGGTCGCCAGCCGCCGTGACCCGGAACGTACGCGGCCGCTCATCGCCAACCTCAACACCGAGGCCGAACGCCTGGCCCGCCTGGTGCGTGACCTGCTCGACCTGCGGCGTCTCGAGGACCGGGACCCGATGGAGTGGACCTCGGTCGACCTGGCCGAGCTCGTGCGCATGACCGTCGCCGAGTCGATCCCGCGGGCGGAGCGGCGCGGGGTCGAGATGACCGTCGACGCCCCGGACCACGCGTTCCTCGCCGGTGTCACCGGTGACGTCGAGGTGATCGTCAAGAACCTGATATCGAACGCGGTGCAGTACAACCGGGAAGGTGGCGGTGTCGAGGTGACGGTCGCCCCGCGCGAGGGTCGTCAGGTCCTCACCATCGCCGACACCGGCATCGGCATCCCGCAGCAGGATCTGAGCCGCGTCTTCGAACGCTTCTACCGCGTCGACGCGGCCCGCTCGCGGGAGACGGGCGGGACGGGGCTGGGACTGTCGATCGTGCGGCACGCCGTCCAGCGCCACGGTGGGTCGATCCGGGTGGAGAGCCTGCTCGGTGAGGGCACCACCTTCACGGTGACGCTGCCGGTCGAGCCCGTGGCCTGACCTCCCTCCCGCGGCGCCCCGGGTCGGTGGGCGGGACCTCGGGGGCGGCGAGCTACCGTGCCCCTCGCCCCCGTCCCCGTGCCCATCGGATCGATGTGATCGTCAAGAAGAGCGCCCGCGAGATCGACGCCCTGCGCGAGGCCGGGCGGGTCGTGGCGCGGGTGCACCTGGCCATGAGCGAGGCGGCGCAGGTGGGTACCACGCTGCGCGAGCTCGACGAGATCGCCCATCAGGTGATGCGCGACCACGATGCCGAGCCCGCCTTCCTCGGCTACCAGCCGCACTTCGCGCCGACACCGTTCCCGGGCGTGATCTGCGCCTCGGTCAACGACGTGATCGTGCACGGCATCCCGTCTGAGACGCCGTTGCGGGACGGTGACCTCCTCAGCATCGACGTCGGCTGCCATCTCGACGGCTGGGTGGGTGACGCGGCGCGCAGCTTCGTGGTCGGCACCCCGTGGCCGGAGGACGAGCGCCTGATCGAGCGCACCTGGGAAGCCCTGTACGCGGGCATCGAGGCGGCGCGACCCGGCAACCGGATCGGCGACATCGCCGAGGCCGTGGGCACCATCGGCCGTGGCAGCGGCTACGGCATCCCGGAGGGCTGGGGCGGGCACGGGGTCGGCCGGGACATGCACGAGGAGCCGTCCGTGCCGAACGAGGGGGTCGCGGGGCGTGGGCTGAAGCTCAAGCCGGGGCTCGTGATCGCGATCGAGCCGATGTTCATGGCCGGCGGCGACGACGGGGTGAGCGTCGACGACGACGGCTGGACGATCCGTACCGCCGACGGCAGCCGCGCCGCCCACTGCGAGCACACGATCGCGATCACGGCCGACGGCCCGCGCATCCTGACCGAGCCGTGATGACCGACATCCCCGCCGGCCTGACCCGCGAGCGCGGCAAGACGCTGCGTGCGCCGGTGGTGCTCGACGTGCTCGAGCGCGAGGTCCCCGAGGCCACCATCGCCCTGGAGTTCTCCGACCGGTGGGAGCTGCTGGTCGCGACGATGCTCTCCGCGCAGTCGACGGACGTGAAGGTCAACCAGGTCACGCGGGAGCTGTTCCGTGAGCTCCCCGACCCCGCGGCCGTCGCGGCCGCGCCCCTCGAGCGCATCGAGGAGCTGATCGGTTCGCTCGGGCTGTACCGCCAGAAGGCCAGGAACCTCAAGGCGACCGCGGCGCTGCTGCTGGAGCACCACCAGGGTGAGGTGCCGGCGAGCATGGCGGAGCTGATCGCCCTGCCGGGCGTCGCCCGCAAGACCGCCAACGTGGTGCTCTCGAACGGGTTCGGCATCAACGAGGGCGTCGTGGTCGACACGCACGTGGCGCGCCTGGCACGACGGCTGCGCTTCACCCGCGAGCACGACCCGAAGCGCATCGAACGGGACCTGATGCGTCTGTTCCCCCGCGAGCGTTGGCTCCAGGTCGCGGACCTGTTCATCCACCACGGACGCCGCACCTGCCTGGCTCGCAACCCTCGCTGCGAGGACTGCCCGATCGAACCGCTCTGCCCCTCGTCCCAGGAGGCCGGCCTCACCGACAAACGCTGAGGCTCACCGCCGCCGTACGCGTCGCGCCCAGAGCGTGGCGACCAGTGCCGCGACCGCCAGCACCGCGGCCACCACGGCCTGCAGGGCGTGGAACGGGGGCTCGACCTCCACGCTGTCCGCCACCACCTCGAGGCTCTCGGCGCGCAGCGTGATCCCGCCGCCGTCGTCGGGGTCGGACTGGTGGAGGATCCCGCGGACGTCGATGACGTCGCCGCGCACCCCGGGGCGGCCGACGGTCTCGATCCGCTCGTGCAGCCCGTCCGGGAGCCAGACGCTGAGGCCGCTGTTGAAGCCCTCGTGCTCGCGGTGGCCGACGACCGGGCCGACGAGCAGGGCGTAGGCATCGTCGTTGACCTGCACCCACGCGCCGCCCCGGCGCCGCAGGACGTCACCCACGGCCTCCCCGACGAAGGAGACCTCCAAGCCGTCGAAGGCCGACGGGCAGCCGTAGACCTGCTCGGAGCTGAGCCGGCCACCGGTCGGCACCGATCTCCGGAGGTCCTCGTCCACGTCGCCGTCGGCCAGCCGGATGCAGCTCACGTCGTCCTCGATCGCCAGAGGCTCGATGCCGTCGACGGCCAGCTCCGCCGACGGCTCGGCCTGGGGGTGCACCGCCTCGAGCGCGACCACCCCGGCCACGATGAGCGCCAGACCGAGCAGCGGGACGACCATGAGCCACCGGGTCCGGCGGCGGCGGGGAGCGCCGGGCGCCGGACGGTGCTGGGTGCCTCGGTCCCGGGTCATGCCTTCGCCCGTCCGCGCGACAACGAGAACAGGTAGCCGAGCAGGGCGAACACCGCGACGTACTCCAGGCGACCGAGCCACATCATGACGACGTAGACCGCCATGAGGCCGTTGGGCATGTCGGGCGAGACGACCCCGATGGACACGCCGATGTTGGAGCCGACCGAGACCGACTCGAAGAGCGTCTGCGTGATGTCGAACTCGCCGTAGAGCAACCCGACGACGGCTCCGGCCAGGTGGGTCACCAGGAACAGCAGCAGCACGGTCGTCGCTGCCCGCGACGTGTCCTCACGGAGGATGCGGCGCTTCCCGGCGTGGTACGAGGTGACGACGAGGGCCGACTCCGGCAGGAGGACACGGCGGATGTCGTGCACCAAGGTCTTGAACGCGAGGCCGACGCGGATCGCCTTGATGCCACCGGCCGTGGAGGACGCCATCCCGCCGATCGCCATGGCGCCGACGACGGCGGCCGGCGCGAGGACGCCCCAGTCGGTGAGGTAGGTCTCACCGACGTTGACCTGGTGCCCGGTGCTCGAGGCGGCGGAGACCAGGGTGAAGAAGCCCTTGCGGAACACCGCCTCCGTGCTGTCGTAGGTGCCGGCGCGCAGCAGCCCGAACGCGACCGCGGCGAAGAACAGCGTGCTGGTCGCGGCAAGCGTGCGGGTCTCGAGGTGGCGGAAGACCTCCCGCGGGTCACCGTTCCACAGCGCGAAGTGCAGGCCGAACGACAGGGTCCCGGCGAACATGAGCAACATGACGATCAGCTCGACCGAGAGGGAGTGGTAGTAGATCATCGAGCTCTGCATGACGGAGAAACCGCCGGTGTCGAACGAGGCGAAGAACAGGTTGATCGCGTGGTAGAGCGCCCGCC
The DNA here is from genome assembly GCA_007118045.1 of Nitriliruptoraceae bacterium. GTDB lineage: Bacteria > Actinomycetota > Nitriliruptoria > Nitriliruptorales > Nitriliruptoraceae > SKTG01. The sequence continues at coordinate 7,748 of SKTG01000204.1, read as the reverse complement.
CCGGTCCGAAGCCCCCGGCCCGGAGCGCGACCCACAGGGCCGCGGTGCCGAGCACCAGGAACGTCGTCGCGACGGCGGAGATGAACCGGGCCGTGCGGATGAAGTTGGGCAGGATCCGTTCGTCGCGCGCCTCGGAGACGTACAGCGTCCCGATCCGCGCGCCACCGGCGGCGAAGAGCGACAGCACCACGATGACGATGCCCTGGCCGCCGGCGAACTGGAGCAGGTGGCGGTAGGTGTCCTCCGAGAGCGGCGTGTGGTCCAGGTCGTGGATCACCGACATGCCGGTGGTGGTCAGCGCGGACATCGCCTCGAAGAGCGCCCCCAGCGGGTCGGAGAACCGGCCGCTGAGGTACATCGGGATGGCGGCGAAGATCGCGCCGAGCAGCCAGGCCAGCGCGACGATGACCATGCCGTGGGCCCAGGTCAACGCCCGTCGGGACGACAGCCGCGCGTCGCTGACGGCGGCGACCAGCAGGCACAGGCTGGCGCCGATCACGAAGGACGTCGCGGAGTTCCACTCACCGGCGAGCAGGCCGACGGCGGCGGGGACCAGCATGACCAGCCCGAGCCCGAGCAGCACCTTGCCGAGGTAGTACCCGATCAGCTCGAGGTCGTCGGCGCCCGGCTTGAGGACGGTGCTCACGTCATCACCAGCGTCAGCACCAGGGCGATCAGGAAGCCGGTCCCGAAGACCAGGGCGGCGATGACCAGCAGCCAGCCCGTACCGCGCGCGCGGGCGCGCCACCAGGAGCGTTGCGGCCCCGCCCCGCTCATCGGCGCCGTCCCAGCAACGTGCGTGTCAACCGCTCCTCCAGGTCCGGGGTGGTCAGGGCCACCACCTCGTCGCCCGGCCGGATCTCCGTGGCACCATGCGGGATCACCGTCTCGTTGTCGCGGAACACCGCAACGAGGATCGCCTCGTTCGGCAGATCGAGCGACTGGACGGTCCGCGCCTTCGGCGCCTGCGCTCCCTCGGGGATGCGCAGCTCGACGAGCTGGACGCGGCCACCCTTGAGGCTGGTGAGGTGGATGAGCTCGCCGACGGAGAACTCGTTCTCCAACAGCTCGGAGATCAGTCGCGTCGAGGAGACCGGTTCGATGCCGAGCGTGTCGAAGATCTCCACGTTCTTCGGCGTGTTCACGCGGCTGATCGCGCGTCGGACGCCGAACTCGATCTTCGCGAGCTGACAGGCCACCAGGTTGACGTCGTCCTCGTGCGTGGTGGCGACGAAGACGTCCGCCCGGTCGACGTGGGCCTGTTCCTGGTAGCGCACGTCGCCGGCGTCGCCCTCGATCACCAACAGGTCGGTCTCCATCACCAGCTGTTCGCAACGGGACGCGATCCGCTCGAGCACGGTGACCTCGTGCCCCTTGTCGAGCAGGTCCCTCGCGACGTGCCGGCCGATGCGGCCGCCCCCGACGATGACGACGTACACGGCTCAGGCCTCCCGCACACGTTCGCGCGAGAAGGGCTCGCGACACAGCGGGGCGACGCGACGCGCGGCCTGCGGCTTCATGGCCGCGGTCACGACGTCGTCACGCTCCAGTCGGTCGGTCCGGTCGGGCACGAACACGCGGGCGCCGCGGCGCACCGCGGCGATCCGGAGCAGCCCGTCGATCTCGAACTCGTCGACGGTCATCGCGTGGCCGCCGGTGTCGATCTCCAGGTCGACCATGGCGATGTCGCTGTCGGCGAAGTGCACGTGCAAGGGGAAGCTCTCCTCCTGGAACTCGTTGAGGAACAGCTTCGCGATGGTCCCCGTGGAGGAGACGTAGCGGACACCGAGCTTGCGGTAGACCTCCTCCCGCCCCGGGTTGAACAGTCGCGCGATCGTGCGCGGGACGTCGTAGAGGTGCGTCGCCACCTCGACGGCCATGAGGTTGGCGTTGTCGGACCGGGTCACGGCGAGCAGACCGTCGGCCCGTCGCACGCCGGCCTGCTCCAGCACGTCACGGTCGGTGCAGTCACCGACGATCGTCTCGCCGTTGAAGGCGGAGCCGAGCGCATCGAAGGCCAGCGGGTCCGTGTCGAGCACGATCACGTCGTTGTGGGCGTCCTGTGACAGCTGCTCGGCGATCTCCGCACCCAGCTGACCGCAGCCTCCGATGATGATGTGCACCGCTGACCCCGGCGCGCCGGGCGGGTGGGCGCTGCGCTGACCGGCCCCGGGCGCCTCGTTCCGGGGTCGGGCGCGAGAGCGTCCGGCGCGCGGAGACCCGGTCGTCGTCCGGACCGGGCCTCGTCCGTCAGTATGCCGTAGCCGGCGGGCGCCGTGCAGCACCTCGGTACCCTCGCCGTCATGGCTCCCCACACCCTGCTCCTGGCCGCTCCCCGCGGGTTCTGCGCCGGCGTCGATCGCGCGGTCCTCATCGTCGAGAAGGCCCTCGAGGCCTACGGCGCCCCGGTCCACGTGCGTCACGAGATCGTGCACAACAAGCACGTCGTCGAGACGCTCCGACGCAAGGGCGCCGTCTTCGTGGAGGACGAGTCCGAGGTGCCCGAGGGCGCCGTGATCGTCTTCTCGGCCCATGGTTCGCCGCCGGAGGCGTTCGAGAACTCGAAGCGGCTCGGGCACACGCTGATCGACGCCACGTGCCCGCTGGTGACCAAGGTCCACCACGAGGCCCGTCGCTACGCCCGGGACGGCATGCAGATCGTGATGATCGGTCACGACGGCCACCAGGAGGTCGTCGGCACGATGGGCCAGTCCCCGGACGACATCCGTCTGGTCGAGACGCCCGACGACGTCGACGAGCTGGTTCTCGACGAACATCGGGACGTCACCTACATCACCCAGACCACGCTGTCCATGGACGAGACCGCGGACGTCGTCGATCGGCTCAACGCCCGCTTCCCCGCTCTGCGGCAGCCCAAGAGCGACGACATCTGTTACGCGACCCAGAACCGTCAGGACGCGGTGAAGCAGCTCGCTCCGCGCAGCGACCTGGTGCTGGTGGTCGGTTCGCAGACCTCGTCGAACAGCAAGCGGCTGGTGGAGGTCTCCAAGGACCGTTCCGTGCCCGCGTACCTGATCGACGAGGCGTCCGAGATCGACGAGGCGTGGCTCGAGGGGGTCGGCACCGTCGGGCTGACCTCCGGCGCGTCCGCTCCGGAGGTGCTCGTCGAGGAGGTCATCGACTGGTTCCGCGACCGCGGGGTGGAGACGGTGGACACGGTCATGGTCGTCGACGAGGACGTCGAGTTCTCGATGCCCTCGAACCTCGCGCGCAAGCTGGCCGGTTCGACCACCTGAACGACCCGCCGTGGGCTCGGTGCCCGGAGCCGGCCGGCTCGTGCGGTCACGTTCCGTCGTGGTCCTCGCGGGTCGTGACGTAGGCCTCCCACAGCGGGTCGGCCAGCACGTCGACGCGCCAGCCGGTGAGCGCCGCGGCCGCGCACAGCTCGGGTCCGTCGGCCGGATCGGCGCCGACGGCGCCCCACAGCGGCTGGGACGGGGCCAACACCCCCGGGTCCAGGCCCAGCTCCTCCGCGACCTCCGCCCGACGTCGACGCAGGGCGTCGAACACGGCCCGGTCCGTGTCGGTCCACCGACGTGTGCGCGGTCTGTGCTCCGGGGCGGCGGCCTGGCCGGCGAGCACGGCCGCGAGGAGCGGTTCCGCGTGTCGGCGGAGCAGGGAACGACGCCGCTGGCTGCGCCGGACCAGCTGCGCCTCGGTCCGCGGCGGGTCCACGGCCAGGTCGCGCAGCACCTCGTCGTGCAGGAGCCGGTTCGGGGCGATGTCGTGCTCGCGAGCGAGGGCCTCGCGGGCTTCCCACACGGCTCGCAGGATCGCCCGCTGCTCGGGGGTGAGCCGTCCGGATCCCTTGACCTTCGTCCACTCACGGTTGGCCCGGGTCGCTCGGTCGGCGACCTCGCACAGCTCCTGCTCGTACCAGTGACGGCGATCCGCCGCCCGGAGACGACGCTCGAGCTCCCGCCACAGCGCCGGCAGGTGGACGACGTCGCCGGCGGCGTACGCCGCCATGTCGGGTGGGATGGGACGGGCGGCCCAGTCGGCCCGCTGGAAGGCGTCCTTGTCGCCGGTGAGTTCGACCTCGAGCACCTGCTCGAGCAGCGGACCGAGACCGGTCGGCAGGCCGAGCAGCGCCGCCGCCAGGGCCGTGTCGGCCAGGCGGTCGGGACTCACCCCGTGAGCAGCCAGCGGCACCACGTCGTTCTCGAGCGCGTGCAGGACGGCCACGCGATCCGGGCCGAGGAAGGCGTCGAGCGCCGGCATCGTCGTCGAGGTCGTACCGTCCAGCAGCACGCAACGGCCTGCCACCCCGACCTGCACGAGCGCGGCCCGGCGGAAGTAGCGGTCCGCGTCCGCACGCTCCACGTCGACACCGACGACCGGTGCGTCGACACTGGCGAGTGCGGCCGGGACCGCCGGAGGGGCGTCGACGAAGACGACCTCAGGCTGCGGCTGCTGTGCCATCGGTCCCCTCTACTCCGGGTGGGCCGCCAGGCTAGCCACGGAGAGGGACCACCATCGTGACCGCGCACACGCCCCCGCTGACCCTCCTGTGCGTCCACCCGCACCCCGACGACGAGTCGATCGCGTGCGGGGGCGTGCTCGCCAAGGCGGTCGACGAGGGTGTCCGGGCCGTCGTCGTGACCTGCACGGGCGGTGAGGAGGGCGAGAACCTCGCCGGCATCGACCTCGGCGAGGAGGACCTGGTCATCCACCGGCGGCGTGAGCTCGCCGCTGCCCTGGAGGCGCTCGGCGTGCGCCACCACCACACGCTCGGCTACCGCGACAGCGGCATGGCCGGATCGGCCGGCAACGAGCATCCGGACAGCTTCCACGGCGCCGACCTCGAGGTCGCAGCGCGGGGGCTCGCGGCGATCGTGCGGGCCGAGCGACCCGCAGTGATGATCTCCGACGACGCGGAGGGCACCTACGGACATCCCGATCACGTCAAGGCCAACCGGGTCACCGTGCGGGCGGTCGCGCTGGCGGCCGATCCCGCAGCCGACGTGGCCGGCGCCCCGTGGCGGGTGGCGAAGCGTTACGTCCACACGCTCGCGAAGGGACGCTTGCTGACGATCCACCGCCGGCTCCGGGACGCCGGGCTGGCCTCGCCCTTCGGCGACGATGCCGCCGACGACGTCGCCTCCCTGCCGTTCGGGTCGCCGGACGATCAGGTCACCACCGAGGTCGACGTCCGACCGTGGCTGGGGCGCAAGCGGGCCGCGATGGCGGCCCACCGGAGCCAGATCGGGGCCGAGTCGTTCTTCCTCAACACCCCGGACGAGCTCGGCCAGGTCCTGTTCGGCACGGAGCAGTTCGTCCTCGAGGCCGGCGGCCCTCCCCCCGGGTCGGTCCGCCCGGAAGCCGATCTGTTCGCGGGCCTGCGGCCGGACTGACCGCCCCCGCCCACCCGGCCGCTGGGCCACGCCCGAGGACGGATACGGTGTCGTGCCGCATGTGAGACCTCGAAGGGACGGGCATCGAGTTGGTCGACAGCGATGCGACGGCCGCCGCCGTCGATCCCGCGGCGTTCCGAGCGGCGCTCGGCGGGTTCGCGACCGGCGTCGGCGTCATGACCACGGTGGTCGATGACGTCCCGCACGGGATGACCGCGAGCGCCGTCTCCTCGGTGTCGCTGCACCCATCACTGGTGCTGGTGTGCGTCGACCGGCAAGCGCTGATGGCGGACCGCGTCGTGCGCAGCGAGGTCTTCGCCCTCAGCTTCCTGGCACGCGAGCAACGTCACGTCTCGGACCGCTTCGCGACCCCGACGCGCGGGCACGGACACGTCGAGTTCGAAGGCATCCCGTGGCGCACGGAGACCACGGGCTCACCCGTCCTCGAGGGCGTCGTCTCCTGGGTGGACTGCCGGGTCTGGTCCGTGGCCGACGGCGGGGACCATCTGATCGTGGTCGGCGAGGCCCTCGCCCTGGGCAGCACCGAACGCGCGCCCCTGCTGTACCTGCGAGGTGGCTACGGCGGCTACCTCCCCGACGAGGGTTGACCGAGGAGTGACGGCATGCACCGCCACAGCGTTCCGTTGACGACCGGCTCGCAGCGCATCACCGACGTGACGGGGGCGTGCCAGGAGTTCGTCGGGGGCATCGGCGGCGACGGGCTGCTCCACGTGTTCCTGCCGCACGCGACCGCCGGGCTCGCGTTGCTCGAGACCGGGGCGGGCTCGGACACCGACCTCGCCGAGCATCTGGATGCGCTGCTGCCACGGGACGACCGCTGGCGGCACCGTCACGGCTCGCCGGGCCACGGCGCCGATCACGTGCTGCCGGCCCTGATCAGCCCGAGCCTGACCGTCCCGATCGACGACGGTCGCCTCGCGCTCGGCACCTGGCAGTCGATCGTCGTCGTCGACACGAACGAGGACAACGCGACGCGCACCCTGCGGCTCAGCCTGCTGCCCGGCTGAAGCCCCACGGCCCGTCGGGCCGGGTCACGGCGGCGTGCCGAAGAGCCGGTCGCCGAAGTCCCCCAGCCCGGGGACGATGTAACCGTTCTCGTCGAGACGTTCGTCGACCGCGGCCGTGACGATGCGGACCCCGGGGTTGTCGCCGAGGATGCGGTCGATGCCCTGGCGGGTGGCCGTCACGGACAGCACCGTGACCTGCTCCGCACCCTCGGCGTCGAGCGCGGCGACGGCGTCCGAGGCCGAACCGCCGGTGGCCAGCATCGGCTCGAGGACCAGTACCCAGGCTCCGTCGAGCGGCGGCACCTTGAAGTAGTAGCGCCTGGCCTGCAGCGTCTCCTCGTCCCGCTCGAGGCCGATCATGCCGACCAGGGCCGTCGGCAGGACGTCGTGCACGCCACCGAGCAGGCCGAGCCCGGCTCGCAGGACCGGCACCGCGACGATCGTCCTGCCGGGGCCGTAGGCCGGGGCGGGGCCGAGCGGGGACTGCACGACGCTCTCGGCACCGGGCAGGTCGCGCACGGCCCGGAGCGCCAGCATGGAGCCGAGCCGGTCGGCGTGGTGACGGAAGTGCTCGGGCGAGGTCGCCGCGTCGCGGAGGGAGGCGAGCTGGACGCCCGCGACGGGGTCGTCGTCGAGCACGATGACGTCGGACACGACAGCTCCAGTGGTCGTCGAACGGGGGCCCGGGCCGAGGAGGGGGGTCCACCCGCGTGGGTAGCCTAGGCGCCTTCCGACGGGTGGTTGTGGGGATGTGGACGCGCCGCGCCGCGACCCTCGTCGTGATCCTCGCCGTGGGCGCCCAGGCGTGCACCAGCGAGCCGGACCCGCGTCCGAGCGACCCCCCGCTGGTGGAGGACGACGCACCGCAGGAGGTCGGCGGGTCCTCCGCCGCGTTGATCCTGCCGCCCGCGGAAGCGTTGGACGACGCCGTCGCCGAGGAGCTGCGCGAACAGCTCGAGGCGATCGCCGCGGACGCCCCCGACGGAGTCAGCGAGGTGCGGGTCCACGCCCCCGAGGACGAGACGTTCGCCGGTGATCTCGCCGCGACGTTCGGTGACCGCGGTGTCGACCTGGTCTGCGCGATGGGTGATGGTGCCCTTCGCGCCGTCGCCTCCCCGTCCGAGGTCCACCGCGCCACGCGGTACTGCGCCGTGCCGGCCGAGCACGCCGAGGGGGACGCCCCCCTGCTCGACGAGCAGAACGAGGGGGACCACGAGGGGGACGACGCCGACGAGGCGACCCGCCTCGAGCTCCGCGCCGAGGAGCTCGGGCACGCGGTCGGCGTCGGTGCCCGTCGCGCCGCGGGGGACGGGCCGGTCGGCCTGCTGCTCGGTGGTGACGAGCT
>SKTG01000336.1 GCA_007118045.1 Nitriliruptoraceae bacterium | reverse complement strand
TGCGCCGCCGCCAGCGCGGGGACCGGACCGGGCGCGCTCGGACCGGGCGGACTCGGACCCGGCGCGGTCGGGCCGGACGGGTCCGGCGCGCGAGCCGTGGTCGTCGGACGGGTGACGCTCGTATCCCGCGACACCCCCGAGGCGGCGCCGGCCGGACGAGTGGGGTCGGGACCCCACCGGCGGTAGCGGTACACGGCGCGGACGAGCAGCAGCCCGCCGCAGACCGCGAGCAACACCCCGATGATGGTCGGGAACAGGCCCGGGCCGGCGTACTCCCGCAACGTCGGGAAGGTCTGGGCCCGGATCGCGACGGCGACGCCGACCGCCAGGCACAGCAGCCCGGCGGTGACGTCGCGTCGGAGCTCGGTCACCGTCTCGGCAGGGCGGGTCAGTCGAGCTCCATGTCGGCGATCAGATCCTCCATCACTGCGTCCTGCTCGTCCATGAACTCGGCGTACTCCTCCGCGTTCCGGTAGACGATCGGGTTGTTCGAGTTCTCCATCACCTCGATGAAGTCCTCGCTCTCGACGACCTGGCCGAGCGCGTCGTCGAGCACGGCGATGACCTCGGGCGGGGTACCGGGCGGCGCCGCGTAGCCGCGGAACGCACCGACCGAGAAGTCGATCCCCTCCTCGATCAGCGTCGGGACGTCGTCGAAGCCCGGCTGGCGTTCCTCGCCGGTGCTGGCGAGCGCCCGCACGCGTCCCTCCTCGAGCATCGTGGCGTTCTCGGGCAGGCTCGCGAACGACACGTCGATGCCGCCCGCGGTCAGCTCCTGCAGGGCCGGCGCGGCACCTTCGCTCGGGACCCAGCGGATGGCGTCCGGTTCGAGGCCCGCCGCGTCGAGCAGGCCTGCCCGGGCGATGTCCCAGATGCCACCGATGCCGGTCCCGGACCCGACCAGTTCACCCGGGTTCTCGCGTGCGTGGTCGAGCAGCTCGTTGACGTCCTCCCACGGTGCGTCGTCGGCCACCGTGACCCCCGCGGGGACGTCGCTGACCTGGCCGATCGGCTCGATGTCGTCCTTGGTGACCTCACCCAGGCCCGTCCGGTGGTAGGTGAGCATGTGCACCGTCGCCGAACCGATCGTGTGGCCGTCCGGTTCCGCGTTGACCAGCCGTTCCTTGCCGACCACGCCCGCGCCGCCTTCGACGTTGACGACGTCCACGCTGACCTCGAGCACGTCCTCGAGCCCTTCGGCGACGGCACGGGCGACGAGGTCGGTCCCGCCTCCGGCGGCGTAGGGGACGATCAGTTCGATGTCGTCGGTCGGGTAGTCGGTCTCGGCGGCGGCCTCCGCGTCCTCGGCGTCCTCCTCCGGCTCGTCGTCCGATCCGTCCTCCGGCTCGTCCTCCGCGTCCTCCGGCTCGTCGGGCTCGTCGGCGTCCTCCGGTTCCTCGGTGTCGTCGACGTCGACGTCCTCCGGCTCCTCCACGTCGTCCCCGCACGCGGCCAGGACGAGGGTGGCGATCGCCAGCGGTGCGATGACCCGTCGGCCCCACCCCCGGCGTCGGCTCCGAGCAACTGCTGTCGTCGCGTGCACGCTCGCGCCTCTCTCTCCGTGGGCCGGCCACTCCCCGGGCATCGACCCGGGTCTCCCGCACCGGCCCATCAACGACGTACGTACGTCCGTTAGTCTCCCCCGCGACACTGCCAGATGCCAGGAGCGCGGTCAACCACTCCTCGTCACGTCGGCCGATCCGTCCACCGGAGTGGCCGCAGCCGGTGACCGGCACGGCGACGGTAGGCTCCGGTAGGCCCGAACCCGCGGGAGGTGGCACGTGCCCTGGAGCACGACCGACGTGCCGGACCTGGCGGACCGCGTCGCGGTGGTGACGGGAGCGAACAGCGGGTTGGGGCTCGAGACCACCCGGGAGCTCGCCCGCCGCGGCGCACACGTGCTGATGGCCGTCCGTGACGGGGCCAGGGCCGAGGCTGCCAGCGCGGACGTCGAAGCCAGCGTCCCCGAGGCCTCACTGGAGCTCGTGCCCCTCGACCTGGCGGACCTGGGCTCGGTCACGGACGCGGCTCGGCGGCTCACGACCGACCACCCGCGCATCGATCTGCTCGTCGCCAACGCCGGGGTGATGGCGACCCCGGAGCGACGGACCCAGGACGGCTTCGAGCTCCAGGTGGGCATCAACCACCTCGGCCACTTCGCGCTGGTCGCCCAGCTGATGCCGTCGCTCGCCCGCGCTGTCGCGGCGAGGGTGGTGACCGTCACCTCGACGGGTCGCCACCTGGGCCGCGTACTCGACCCGCGGGATCCGTGGCGGGAAGGTCGCTACGACCCGTGGCGGGCCTACGGCGACTCGAAGCTGGCGAACCTGTTGTTCGCGGTCGAGCTCGACGTGCGTCTGCGTGCCGCTGGCGCCCGCGTCGCCAGCCTGGCGGCCCATCCCGGCCTGTCGGCCACGGAGCTGCAGGCCAGCAGCGTGCACGCGAGCGGTGGTGGCCGGACGCAGCGCTTGGCTCAGCGCCTGGCCCACGGCACCGGCTCGGCGCCGGAACTGGCGGTCCTGCCGCAGCTACGTGCCGCGACCGACCCGGACGCCGATGGCGGCCAGCTCTACGCGCCGCGCTTCGTCAACGTCGGCCCTCCGGTGCGTCGGCCGCTACTCGCCCGTTCACGCTCCCGCCGAGCGGGGCGTCGATCGTGGCGCGTATCCGAGCTGCAGACCGGCCTGCGGTTCGACGTCGCCGAGACGGTCGCCCTCGCGAGCTGAGCCGACCTCGTGGCGGGTCGGCCGAGGCTCGTCAACGGCGACGCGAGCGCCGGACCGTGAGGGCGATGCTGGCACCGAGGCCACCCCAGATGGCGGCCATGCCGATGAGCATGGTGACGATCGCCTGGGTGCTCATCCTGATCCTCCGGTCATCACTGGTGCTGCGGGTCGTCGTCGACGTCGTGGTTGCCGGGTCACGGGTCGCCTTCCGGTCGCGGCTCGTCGCGCTCGGGTGGTGGCCGACCACCCGTGGGTGTGTGCTGCGGCCACGGCGTTCGAGCGAGCAACGCACCGACGAGCAGGGCCAGGCCGGCCAGTCCCCATCCGAACGTGAGCAGGAAGCCGACCGGGTAACCCTCGTAGGCGGTGGTCAGCTCCGTGCGCAGGTTGTCGATCGTCATCCAGCCGAGCACGGCCGGGGTGACGATGCCGAGGGCGGCGATCCACCACCAGCCGAGTCGCAGGTCGGAGACCTCGTTGGCGTGCCCACGCAGCTGTGGGAGTCGGCGCAGGAACCATGCGACCACGACCACCTCGACGAGGCCGACGGCCGCCACGCCGAACGCGTTGACGAAGCGATCGACCACGTCGAGGGTGTTGATGCCGCCGCCGGTGGCGTAGAGCATCGACACGAGGGCGGTCGCTCCGCCCGCCAGCATGACGGCCGCCGGTCGCGCCAGGCCGAACTTCTCCTGCACGGCCGAGATGTAGGTCTGGGTGATCGACACCAGCGACGACACCCCGGCGAGCACGAGCGAGCCGAAGAACAGGACCCCGAAGAGCCCGGACGGGCCGGGCAGCTGCGAGATGATCTCCGGGAAGATCACGAACGCGAGCCCGATGCCGTCGCGTGCCACCTCATCGAGCGCGACGCCGGTCGAGGTAACCAGGAAACCGATCGCCGCGAACACCCCGATGCCGGCGAGCAGCTCGAACGACGCGTTGGAGAAGCCGGCGATGAACGCGTTGCCGGTCAGGTCGCCCCGTCGCGGCAGGAAGCTCGCGTAGGTGATCATGATCGCGAAGCCGATGGACAGCGAGAAGAAGATCTGTCCGTAGGCGGCGACCCACACGGACGCGTCACCGATGCGCGACCAATCGGGCGCGAAGAGCGCGTCGAGCCCGACCCCGGCACCCTCCAGGGTCACCGCCCGGATCACGATCACGAGGAACATCGCGACCAGCAGCGGGATCATGACACGGTTGGCGCGTTCGACGCCGCGCCGGATGCCACCGGCCAGCACGACCAGGGTCACGAGCCAGATCAGGACGAGCGGCAGCAGGACGCCGACCCGGAACCCGCCGAGCGTCCCCGCCTCGGTGACGGCGAGGTAGTCCTCGAAGAAGAACGCCTCCGGGTCGTCGCCCCACTGGGTACCGATCGAGAACCAGGTGTAGCCGGCTGCCCAGGCGATGACCACGGCGTAGTAGCTCGCGATCAGGAAGCACACCGCGATCTGCCACCAGCCCACCCACTCGGCGCGCCGGTCCAGCCGGCGCAGCGACAACGGCGCGGATCCGCGGTAGCGGTGACCGATCGAGTACTCGAGGACGAGCAGCGGGATACCGGCGGTCAGCAGCGCGAACAGGTAGGGCACGAAGAAGGCCCCACCACCACTGTCCCACGCGACGTACGGGAAGCGCCAGATGTTGCCGAGCCCGACCGCCGAGCCGATCGCGGCCAGCAGGAAGCCCAGCCGGCTGCCCCACTCCTCCCGCGCCGCCACGTGACGCCTCCGGACGATCGGTACCGAGGACGTTAGACGGTGACGCGCCCTCCGGGGGCCCGAACCCTGTGCGCCGGCGGCATGCGCGCTGGCCGTAGTGCTGTCGAGGCGGTCCGCGGGCAGCCGCGATAGGACTGGGCAGGCTGGACGCGCCGTCCCCGGGCGCTAGGGCCGTTCCACACCGCGCCTCCTGGCGCGAGCTCGGGCGTAGCGGCGCAGGTTCGGCCGGCGATCGGTCTCGTCGACGATGGGTCCGGTCAGCACCTCCAGGACGTCCTCGAGCGCGACGACCCCCATCGTGCCGCCGAACTCGTCGACCACGACCATCAGGTGTTCCCGACGCTGCCGGAAACGCTGGAGCAGGTCGTCCGCGCGAGCGATCCACGGCACGGCCTCGACCGGACGCACGAAGTCACCGATCCTGCCTCCGACCCCCTCGAGCAGCGCGACCAGCAGTTCGTCCTTCAGCGCGACCCCCAGGACGCGGTCGAGTTCACCGTCCGCGACCACGATGCGGGAGTGCTCCGAGGAGAGGATCGCGTCGCGCGCAGCGTCCAGATCCAGGGCGACGTCCAACCAGGTGACGGCCGTGCGGGGGGTCATCAGGTCCTCGGCACGGTGGTCGTTGAGCTGGAAGACCCGCTCGATCATCTCCACCTCGTCGTGCTCGATGTGACCTTCCCGGCGAGCCATGTCGGCGAGGAGGCGGATCTCGGCCTCGTTGGTGGTGGGTGCCCGCTCACCTCGGGTCAGCGGACGCATCAGGATCTCGAACAGCATCACCAGCGGGGTCATGAGCATCGTGAGCGCGCGCACGGGGACGGCCACCCAGAGCGACACCCGTTCGGCGTACCGTTCGCCGAGGGTCTTCGGCAGGATCTCCGAGAACAGGATGACCAGGAAGGTCAGCACCCCGGAGACGACGCCGACCGACCGCTGACCGAAGGTGGCGGCGGCCACGCTGCCGACCGCGATGCTCCCGACGATGTTGAAGACGTTGTTCAACACCACGATGGCGGAGATGGGTCGGGCGATCGCCTGCTTCAGGGAGTGCAGCGCCCGGGCGCGGCGGCCTCCCTCCTCCGCGAGCTGGCGGGCCCGGATGTCCGGCACGGACAGCAACGCCGTCTCGGTCCCGGAGCACAATCCCGAGCCGATGAGAACCACCAGGATCGTGCCGACGAGAGTGCCCATGTGGATCGAGTCTGCCACATGCCGCCCGGTGTCGACCCCGGCGGGTCGATCGCGGCGGATGAGCGCTGCGCGGATCGGAGACGGAGAGCCTGGCTAGCGGACCTCGTACCCGGACGTGGTCGTGGTTCAGTGCGCGAACTCGACCCAGAGGGGTAGGTGGTCCGAGACCCGCCAGGACAGCTGCTGGCGGGTGAGCTCGCGGTGGACGTAACCCACGAAATCGAAGCTGCCGGCGGCACCTGTCGGCACGAGCGTCAGCTTCGGCACCCGTCCCTGGGCCTCCGCGAACCAGGCGATCTGGTCGTAGTACTTGTCGGTGGGCGAGCCGAAGATCGTGCGCGGCACCTCGTGCAACGGCTCCGGCACGGTGAGCCCCGTCGAGGTGAAGGCCTCGTACAGCGGATCCGAACGCCGGTCGATGTTGAAGTCGCCGAGCGCGATCAGGTTGTGATGGAACACGTGCTCGTACGCCGCCCACTCGGCCATCCAGTTCGCGATCGCTCGCAGCTCGCCCACCCGGTCGGCAGGCGAGCTGCCCCAGAGCACGTGCAGGGTGACGAGGATGAAGGTGTCGCCGGCTCCGTAGAACGAGCACGCGTAGGGCGTCCGGGCGAACTGCCGGCCGAACGCGTCCTCCTCGATGTCGTCACATTCCGGCGGAACGACGAGCTGGCAGGCGAGCCCGGAGGGCTTCACCCGGCGCGTGTCGAACAGGAACGCCATCCGCTCGTCGTTGCCGGCGCGACCCCGGGTCACGTCGGTCAGCAGCATCCCCCAGGCGTCGCCGGACCGGTTCAGCCACGCCAGCAGGTGTCGCAGCGCCCGCAGGTTGCCGCGGACCTCCTGCAACGCGACGACGTCGAAGCGCGAGACCACCTCGCAGATCGCCCGCAGACCGGTCAGGTCCCGCTTGGGGCTGTCGTCGTCCCCGGCGACCCAACGATCGGTGAGACCGCCGAAGGCGCGCAGGTTCCACGTGGCCACGAGCAGGTTGCGATCGACCCGTCGGGCAGGGATGGCCGCGTCGAGGCCGTCGCGCAGGTCGGCGAGCTCGGCCGCCACCCGTGCCGGTGGATCGTCGGTGACCTTCGCCATCCCCGCTCCTCGCCACGGTGCTCCCGAGCGTAGATCGCGGAGCCGACCGCCAGCGGCTCGATGCTCGGCGCGATCGGTGGCGTGACGGGTGGTCGGAGGCCGGCCGACCCCGGCCCGGGCGTCAGGTGCCCAGACGCTCGACGGTCTCCTCCGGGTCGAGACCGTGCAGACGCAGCAGGTTCTCGCCGAGGATCTTGCGCTTGGCCTGGTCGGTCAGCTGCGGGTAGCCGTACCCCTCGACCAGGTCGTCGGGTAGCTGGAAGTCCATGAACGCTCGCAGCGCCCACTGCGGGTGGAACAGCGGCGCTTCGCTGCCGTAGACGATCTTGTCCTCGCCGGCCCAGAACAACAGCTTGCCGAGCGTCTCGGCGAACTGCCGCGGTGCGCGCACGACGAAGTCGATGGTCGCGGCGAGCGAGGCGTAGAGGTTGGGGTGTCGGATGAGCTGCCAGCACGTCTCGTCGATGAACGGCAACCCGACGTGGAAGATGACGAAGTTGATGTCGGGGAAGTTCGCCGCCGCCCCGTCCATGTCCCAGGTCTGGGTGTGCTCGATCGGCTGCAGGCCGAGCGGGACGCCCTTGTGCACGCCGATCAGGTCGATCCCGAGGTCCTGCGCCTTCTCGAAGACGGGGAATGCGACGGTCGGATCGTCCATCCGCCACGGGACCGGTTGCCCGTAGTCGTAGCGGGTGTTGTAGAACTTGAAGGCCTGCGCGCCGTACTGCTCGACCTGCACCTCCATGTCGTCGAGCGCCTTGCGTCCCTCGAGCGGGTTCACGGTGCCCCAGAAGACGATGCGTTCCGGGTCACGCGAGGCCAGCTCCGCGCACTCCGTCCAGGGGGAGAGCCCGTCCTTGAACAGGTCGGTCAGCGGCAACGGCATCGCGACCAGCATGTCGGTGTCGGACTCCTCGAACACCATCCGCTGGATCTCTCCGATGTCCCACTGCTTGAGCCATTCGTCCGCCGGCAGCACCGTCTGGTCGTCCGGTGTGAGGGTCGCATGGAACGCGTAGAGGTGTTGCGCGAACATCTCCCCGTTGCGCCCCAGGGCGTTCTTGGGGTCGGCGTTGAAGGGGTGGGCGACCCCGTCGAACACGAACGCGTCATCGATCATGGTCAGGCTCCTCGTCCCGGTCTGCTGTCCGTGCTCCCGCTCGTCCCTGGCCACCCACCGGCGCGTGGGCAGCCGCGCCATGGACCGGCACGTGGCCGCCCGCGCCGTGGGCCGCCGCGTACGCCCGAGCGTCGCCGGCCTCCGACGGCTCGGGCAGGAAGCGCAGCTTGCGTCGAGCGTCCTCGGCCATCCGCCCCGGCTCCCACACCGGATCCCAGACCACCTCGACGCTGACCTCGGCATCGGCGGCGGCCGCGCCCGCAGCCTGCGTGATCTCCTCGACCAGATCGACCGCGAACGGGCACCACCCGCTGGTGAGCACGAGCTCGATGTGGGCGCGCTGCTCGTCGACCTGCACGTCCTCGATGAGGCCCATGTCGACGACGGAGATGCCGCGCTCGCGACAGCACGGGTCGTACACCTCGCGCAAGGCCGCGACGATGCCCGCGCCGGGGTCCTCGTCGCTCGTGTCACGTGCGGTCACGACCGCTCCCGCGGTGCCGACGACGACCGGCACCCTCGCTCGATACTGAGCGGCCGTCACGGGGGCGTCAAGACCTGTCACGCACCGTGGGGTGGCGACCGCCAGTGGTCCACGCTCGGGGAGCTGGCGATGCGGTCACCTGTCGGGGACGGTCCAGCGCACCATCGCCCGGGGGTCGGGCTCGTAGGCGAGGTAGGTGCCCGTGCGCACGGCGTGGTCGAGGTGGGCGCCGAGCTCGGGGTGGTGTTCGTCGACCCGTCGCAGCGCGTAGCGCACAGCGCGGGTGACGCTCACGCGCGCCCGTTCCGCGGTCGCGCCCGTGGGCCGGTCGCGTCCGCCGAGGCCCACGGCTCGGGAGAGCTCGCGGATCAGGAACTCGCGCTCGACCTCGGCGCGGGCCGTCCGCTCCTCATCGCCCATCGAGCGGGCTTCCTCGATGTCCTCGTCGATGTCACGAAGTCGCCGCCGGTACGCGACCTTGGCACGGTCGTCCAGCGCCGGGCCCAGGTCCCCTTCCGTCGCCGCCAGGTCAGGTTCCGGAGGACGCGGCTGCGCGGCGGACGTCCCCTCCTCGGCGGTGACGAGGTCGAGCGCGTGGAACTCCCGGTCGGGCTCGGCCAGGAGTCGCGCCAGGTAGCGCAGGCCCTTGAGGTCGCGCAGCCGTACCGTGCGGCCGCCGAAGCTGAGCGAGATGTGGTCGCCTTCGAGCAGCATCCGGCCCACCGAGGCGCGCGACCCGCCCGCCGAGGTCACACGTTCGTGCGGGTCGGCCTCGCGGCCCGGACCGACCCGGTCAGCTGCCATCCGCGGTGCGGCGGCGCCGATTTCCCGCAGGATCTCCTCCGCGGTCTCGATCTCGAGGGTCGCGAGCTCCGGGACGCCTTCGGCCCGGTTGGCGTGCGCCAGCCCGATCCGGGCCCAGGCTGCCTCGTAGGGCATGGTGAGCTCGCTGTAGAGGTCCAACGCGCGCTGGTGGGCCCGCCGGGCGTCGCCCAGGTGCCCCTCGACGAGATCGACGGTGCCGGCGGCGAACGCAGCGTCGGCCTCGAGTGCGGGGCTGGTGTAGGCCTCGGCGACCTGTGTGAGCTCCCGTGCCGCCGATCTGGCCACCTCGGGCCGTGCCATCGCCACCGAGACCTGCACCTGGGCGGCCAGCAGCGGCGCGCGGCGCAGCGCCGTGTCGGGCGGCAGCTCCTTGGAGGGCACACCCAGTGGGCGCTCGAGTGCCTGGTCCACCATCGATGCGGCGGTGCTGGCGTCGCCCTCCTGCAGGCACAGCAGCGCCAGCCCTGGCTGCGGGTCCCAGCCGGCCCGGTGGGCGTCGAGGAACGCGGTCCGGGCGCCGGCGAGGTCCCCACGTCGGAGCCGGATCGTGCCCAGCTCGGTCAGGGGCCAGCCGAACTCCCGCCGCAGGTAGGGCCGCAACTCCTCACAGGCGGCCTCGGCCTCAGCCTGCGCCGCCGCGAGGTCACCGCGCATCCGCAGCAGTTCGGCGCGGTGCACGCGACAGCGCCCATGAACGCTGCCGAGATCGGGATGCCCCTCGCACCAGCGCTCCATCTCGGTCGTCAGGGTCTCGGCGCGGTCGTACTGGGCCAGGCCCTGCCAGGCACAGACGAGCTCGCAGTAGACGAGGCCCACCGAGAGCGGGTCGACCTGCCCGGAGGTCGCCACCGCTGCGGACTCGTCGAGCAGGTCGAGGCCGGCCGCGACGTCGTCGGTGAACAGCACGCCGCGGGCCTCCATGACCCGGGCGAGCGCGACGGGTGCGGCGACCTCGTGGGTGGTGCCGACCTCGATCGCGTACCGCGCCCAGTCGAGCGAGGCGACCAGGTCGCCTGAGAGCAGCCGCTCGTAACCGTGTGCCACCGCCAGCGCCGCGTCGACCGGGGTGATCTCGAGCCCTGCCAGAAGCCTCTGAGCGCGCTTGACCCACATCCGCACCGCCGCCAGCAACCCCGTGTCAAGCAACAGGTGCATCGCGACCTGTGTCGCCGCCCCGGCGGCCACCAACGGCTCCCCGGCGCGGACGGCCCGGTCGTGCACGCGCTCCCACGCCTCGAAGGTGGTCGCGACGTCCCCGGTGATGTACGCGACGTCGGCGAGCAGCGCCAGCCCGTCGGTGTCGAGCCAGGCTTCCGCGTCACGCAGCAGGTCGTAGGCCACCCGCGGCCGCCCGTCCTCAGCGGCCTTCCGTGCCGCTGCGACTGACTCATCCACCTGCTCGACCGCACCCATCGGTGGCCCTCCGCCGGACCCCGAGACGGCCCGGCGCGACGCAGAGCGAGCGTAGGCAGGACGTCGACGCACCGCAGCAGGTCCGGTGACACGCCTCGGCGACAGATGTCACAGCAGTGACAGCGGTTGTCACGCCTCCGTGGGTGTCAGCGGTCACCGAACACGAGGAGCTGTCATGGCCGAGCCACTGATCATGATCAACGACTACCGCATCGATCCTGAGCACACCGACGAGTTCCTCGGCAGGTTCGAGGAGCTCGTGCAGGTCGTAGAGGCCCAGGAGCCGCGGATGCTGTACTTCGCCGAGCATCTCACCGGGGACCGCGCCGAAGGCAGCACCGTCCAGGTGCACGCCGACGCGGCGAACATGGAGTACCACCTCGAGCTCGTCGGCGGCCGCATCGCCGAGCTCGTGGGCTTCCTCGAGTTCCTCGGCATCCGTGTCTACGGCAGCCCCACCGAACCGGTGCTCGAGCAACTACGGGCGATCGCCGGTGACGGCGTCGTCGTCAAGCCGCTCGCAGTGGGTTGCGACCGCTTCCCGCGCGCATGACGTGCACCGACGAGCAGGAGGGCCCGGGTACGACTCACGCGACCGACGAGGTCCGTCACACCCCCGCGATCGGGGCCACGGAGGAACACGAGGGCACGAGGCGTAGGCCAGCGATCCGCCCGTGGGGGCTAGCGTGGCCCACCGGAACGAGTGGGGATGGCTGGTGAGCGGCTCAGGGGTGTGGGACAGCGTCAGAGACCGGGCTCTCGGCGTGGTGCGAAGCGTCGACGGCTGGCTCCCGGATCGTCTGAGCAGACTGACGCGCCGTCTCGCTGACCCCGGGCTCGTGCTCTCGGCCAGCAGCCTCGCGTTCTACGGGCTGGTGTCTGCCATGCCCTTGCTGCTGATCGCGTTCGCTTTCGTCGAGGCCGTCGCCGGGGACCAAGCCCTGCGCAACTTCGCCGACCAGGTGGCCGAGCAGGGCCCCGAGGGCTCGGGTGAGTTCGTCGACCAGCTCGTGGACAGCGGTGGCTCGTTCGGGTTCGTCACCCTGCTGTTCTCGCTCTGGCCGGCGACGGCGTACGGCGGCGGCCTGCGTCGCGCCCTGTCGCGGCATTCCGAGGATGCCGAGTCGGCCTCGGGCCTACGAGGGCGCCTGCTGGGTCTCAGCATGGTGCTCGTGCTGCCGGTGATCGTCCTCGGTGGTCTCCCGTTGATGTTCCTGCTCAGCACGCTCGCTGGCAACGGCGGCGTCGAGACTGCACTCGGGTGGACGCTCGCGCTCGTGGGCGGGACGGTCGTGGCGGCGGCGCTGACGACGGCGCTCTACCACGCCTTCTCGCCCGAGTCGCTCGGGTGGCGCGAGAGCCTCACTGGCGCGGCGGTCACCGCCGTCGTGACGGCCGTGTTCTCGCTCGGGTTCGTCATCTACCTCGAGCTCGGTGACCCCGAAGACCGCTTCGGGGGCGGGGTCATCGCCGTGGTCGTGTTGATCGGCCTGTGGCTGTTCGTCGCCAACATCCTGCTGCTGGCGGGCTACGAGACCGGCCTCGAGCTCGAGGACGGGTCGGAGGGCCACTGAGCACGTCGGCGGGATGCTCCCGACCTTCCGGTTCGAGCTCGCCCTGCGATGGTCCGGCTCTGGTGCTGCGTGCCTTCCGGGCTACACCGGCGCTGGGATCTGCCGATGATGTGGGTGACGGGGTCGTCGTGGAGGTGCCGCGTGACTGTGGACACGTACCTGGATCTGGCACTTCTTCCGGACGTCGAGGGTCTGGCGGAGCTGGTCCTCGGGCGAGTCGCGACGCAGGGAGCGCTTCCGGTGTACGAGCGGCTGCTCCAACCGGCGTTGGACGAGGTCGGTCGCCGGTGGGAGAACGACGAGCTGACGGTGGCGGACGAGCATCTCGTGACGGCACTGACCGAGCAGGTTCTGACTCGGGTCGGTCGCCGGGTCACCTCGGGACCGATGGCGGTGGTGGCCTGCACACCGGGCAACGAGCATCGCGTCGGTGCGGTGATGGTCAGCGACACGCTGGGGTTGGCCGGTTGGAACCCAGCGCTGCTGGGCGCCCGGACACCGTTCGAGGACCTGGCGGCACTCTGTAGCGCCCGTGATGTACGGCTCGTCGCCCTATCGGTCGGTATCGAAGAGGAGCTGGGCGTGCTCGGTCCGCAGCTCGAACGCCTCCGACTGCGTTTCGGCCCGGACGTGCACGTCATCGTTGGTGGCGGGGCGGTGCGTCGTCAGGAAGACTGGCACGCACCGGCAGGTGTGACGGTCTGCACGTCGGTGTCGGAGCTGCTCGGTCTGGCGCGCGAGCTTCTGCCGGTTCCAGCGGTGCCGGTATGACCGGGGCCGTCGGCGTTCCGGTGGTGCCCGGGTGGAAAGCTGCGTTCCGCGACGTCGACGCGGCAGTCGTGGTCGATCGCGCCGGCGGCGAGTTGGATCGCAATCCTCGAGCTGATGCCCTCACTGGTGGACTCCGGCTGGCCGAGCTGCTGACCGACGAGAGCTGCACAAAGCTCGATCGCGTGCTCGCCGCGCCGCGCACGGGGGTAGAACTGATCACGGTGGATGGCGCGGTCCTCGACGTCGCGGCGGTCGATGCTGGCGACGGGTCGGTGCTCCTGGTGCTGCGGGACGTGAGCCGCTACGCGGCTGCCGCCGCCAAGCTGGCAGTGGTCACCGATCAGCTCTCGCGCCGCAACCGCGACCTGTCCACCCTCTATGAGGTCAGCGCACAGCTCAGCTCGACCCTCAACCTCGCGGAGCTCGGTGAGGCGACCTGCCAACTCATCGGTGAGTACATCGGTGCATGCACGGTGACCGTCGAGGTCGACGGGCATCGCTACTCCTGGCCCGGCCACCCACCTGCCGGCCCGGCCAGCGGATCCCTGCCATTGCCCATGGCTCACGGTGCGGCGGGGGTGTTGCGCTGGTGGCGGACGGGAGAGCTGGACGCTTCCGAGCGACGGCTGACCAGTCTCATCGCCGGACGTGCTGCGGTCGGCTTCGACAACGCGATCCTGCACGCCACGGTCGAGCGTCAGGCCGACCACGACGCCCTGACCGGGTTGCTCAACCGGGCCGGGCTCCTCCGGCTGCTACCGACCGTCGCCTACCCGGCCGCGCTGGTGCTGCTCGATCTCGATCACTTCAAGCAGGTCAACGACCGGCATGGGCATGACACCGGCGACCACGTGCTGGTGCGCGTCGCAGGGACGTTCCGCGCCATGCGCTCGACCGAGATCCTCGCACGCTGGGGTGGCGAGGAGTTCGTGTCCGTCCTGCCCGCCACCACGGTCGACGATGCGGTCATCGCGATGGACCGAGCCCGTCGGCGGATCAGTAGTGCGATCCAGATCGAGGGCGAACCCGTCACGTTCTCCGCCGGCGTCGCCTCGCTCGACTCCGCCGAGGAGTTCGAACAGGCCGTGGCAGCCGCCGACGATGCGCTCTACCGCGCGAAGACGGCCGGCCGTGACCGCATCGAACCCGCGTAGAGAGGCCGCGCGAGGTAGGCGGGGAATGCCTCCGGTTGCGAGCCATGGGTACCGATGGAGAGGATTGCCGCTCGAGGCGGTTCCATGCGACTGATCCGATGCGGATCGGCGGCATCCCAGGTCTCACCAGCGGCTCCATCCGCAGCGTGAGCCCAAAGCCCTCCGGAGACAGGTCCAGGCCGAGCGGTTCCGAAACGGGCCGGTTCGGCATCTGCTCGGCGCGGGCACGCTTCGTACCGGAAGCTATCGTGGTACTATGCGTTAGTTCACGTTAGGAGCGGTGATGGCGACGGTGCCCCTCGAAGATCTCGCGGACGAGCGCGGGCTGACGATCGAGGACATCGAGCAGGCACTGCGGACCCTGCCGCGGCCCGGTGGCGGCAGTCTCTCCGAGCACGAACGCGCCGTGCTCGCTGACCTCGGAGTGGATCCCGACCGCAGCGCACGCTCGCCGTTGGTCGCGGGGGTGCTGCGGCGGCGCCAGCTCGAGCACGCTTCGTTGACGACCGAGCAGGTCGCTCAGCTCCTTGGTCGGGAACCGTCCCGGATCCGCCAGCGCCTCCAAGGCGAGCGCCGATCGCTGCTGGGTTTCCACCGTCAGGCGAGCCGCCGCGAGTGGCTGCTCCCGAGCTTCCAGTTCGAGCTCGGCCTGCACCAGCTCGACGGCTGGGCGCGGCTGCTCCAAGCGCTACCCCCCGCCGACGCGACCAGCCCGGTCGCGCTCGTGGCCTGGCTGACCGAACCGCAGGCGAGCCGCGGGGGCCGCTCGCGGGCGACCGTTCTCGCCGACGGGGCCGACGTCCGTCCGCTCCTCGACGAGGCGGCCGCCTTCGGTGTGCTTCCGTGACCCAGCAGCTCCCCGACGTCCCCGCGTCGTTGCCGCCGCTACAGGACGAGTACCTCGTGGTGGTCCCTACCGGCACCGCGCTCGTACGCCTCCACGACGTCGGTGGCCGGTATCCGACAGCGCACGACCAGCTGCGTTGGTTCGGGCCGCTGCCCGGCCGAGGCCGCTTCGACCACCACCCGCCCGGTCCGCCCGCCGACCACGAGCCACATCACGGCGTGCTGTACGTGGCCCTAGATGACCCCTCGACGTCACCGCCGTGCGTCCGTGGTGCCGGGGGCACGGTGCTCGACGTCGTGCTGAGCGAGGCTGTCCAGGACGGCGACGTCCTCGCCGTCACCAACATGTTCACACTCACCGTCTGGCGAACCTCGGGCAACCTCCGTCTACTCGACCTCCGCGGGCCGTGGGCGCAACGAACCCGTACCGGCGCGCACCTGTCGACCGCACCGCACGAGCGCACCCAGCCCTGGGCTCGAGCCATCCGCCAGCAGTACCCACAGCTTCACGGGCTGCTCTGCACGCCGGCCACCGGAGGCCGCGCGGTCGCGGCCGCCCTCAACGAGACGAGCAGCCCCCACTTGGGGGGGCGGATCGAGCTGTCCCGCGTGCTCCACCACCCGCAGCTGCTCCCGCTCGTCGGCGAGGTCGGCCAGCGGCTCGGTTTCTCGATCGAGGTGGTCGGACGACCCCGCGGCACCGTCGGCGGTCGGGAGGCTACGGATCCGACGATCACGGCCGCAGTTGGCGCACGTTCGAACGGCGGCCTCCGAGCATCTGGTGGCGGAACTTGCGGTGGTGATCACCGGGGTGGCCAGCTGATCGGCGGCGTCGAGAACGGTTCCCGCCGGTCACAGCCGGGCGCGGTCGAGGCGCTTGATGAGGTTGCGGCGCCGCTTGTAGCCGGTACGGATCTCGGTCACGAGACGGTCGAAATCGGCGTCCTGGTCGAGCCGTTGGTAGAGGGGTCGCAACAGCGTGAGCAGTCGGACCACCTCGGCGTAGGCGTGGTCCTTGGCCGGCCCGAGGGCGCGGTCGAGGTGGCTGCGGTAGACCGCCATCGCGTCGGAGGGATGCTGGTCTGCGCGGCGTTCGGCGAGCTGCAGTTCGAGCTCGGAGCTGCACCCGTACGCCGCGGCCGCCCGCCAGGCGGCGTCGACGTCATCGTCGAGCAACAGGATCTCCACCAGCGTGGTTCCGTCGGGCCGGTGGCAGTGCGACCGGCGCGTCGCCGTCTGCTGTCGCTGGCGCTCGATCGCGTCGCGTAGGCCAGCCAGGGCGGCCTCGCGTTCGGCCGACCACGCATCGAGCGCCTCGGCACAGACGCCAAGCCGCCGGTAGGCGTCCACCGAGGGTGCGCGGGTGAACAGCTCCCTGGCCGCATCCAGGGCCTGGGCCGATCGACCCGTGGCCGTGTGGAGGTCGACGACCAGCTCCAGCAACCGCCGCTCACCGGGGAAGGCGGCGCGGCCCTGCTCGGCCCACTCCAGCGCGAGGTCGTCGCGGCCGTGGGCGCGGCACGCGTGCGCCAGGCGCAGGAACGCGTACCCGGACGACTGGTCGCGGGCCATGACCTCCAGCAGCTCGTCGAGCCCACCGGTCGTGGCAGCGAGATGCTCCATGATGGTGCGGATCCGGAACCAGTCGGTGAACCCCTCGGGCCGGACGTCGCCGGGCCTGAGCGTCGGCACGTCCGCCCAGTGCACCTCAGCCAGGGCGCGGTACGCAGCCAGCCCGTCATCGCCCAGCACGGGTGCATAGTCGCCAACCGCGCCGAGGTAGCGATCGAGCTCGTACTCGAGCGCCCATCGGACGAGCTTCTCGGCGAGGACGAGGGGGTCCGGGCGCGCGTCACGGCAGGCGTCGAGGTGCAGCGCCACCGCGCGCTCGAACAGGTCGTACAGGTGCCCGTCGGAGTCGTCGACGTGGCCGACGCTGCCGTTCAACTCGTCCAGCGCCAGCTCGGCGAGGTCGACGACCTCCGCCGCGAACCCGGACTCGAGCAGTGCATCGAGGTCCGCCAGCACCGTCTCGATCTCGTCGCGCCACGCCCAGGCATCGCGGTAGTGCACGAAGCCGAACCCGTCGAAGCTCGCCATGGCGAACGCGTCCTCGATCGCGGCCCGGTAGGGCGCCACGTCCAGCCGGCCCTGCCCGTCGGCCGCCGCCAGCCTGCCCAGATGGCGGTCCAGCTCCGGGTCCTCGCCGGCACGGTCGACCAGCAGGCCGCGGAGGCGCTCGGCAGGCTGGCCGGCGAGCCACGCCTCGATCTGTCCGAGGTCGGCACGTTCCCCGCCGCCGCGATCAGGGCCTGCGTCTTGCAGGTGCGTGGCGACGTCATCGGTCGGGTCGCCATCCCACGCGTCCGGGCCGTCGCCGGCCACCTCGAGCCCCACGGCCACCAGATGCTTGCAGAAGGTGCGGTCGTCGCCCATCGGGCACGAGCAGTCGAAGGTGAGCGACCCGTCGGCGAGACGGATCACCACCCGATAGGGGCTGGAGCCCAGCACCATCCCCGTGACCTCCGTATCCGTCGTCTCGAGCTCGGTGACGTGCCCGTGGTCGGCGTAGGCCAGCCCACGCTCGAAGATCAGCCAGCCCGCCTGCTCCTCCAGCAACGCTCCGCTCAACGCCGCCGACACGGACCGTGCCTGGGGCATCGAGGCCGAACGCACGCGGAGGGTCACGGGTAGACCGCGCCGACCTGCACGAGCCGCCACGCGCCGCCGAGCCGCGCCAGCACGACCGTGACGTGCCAGCCGACCTCGGCCAGGTCGCTGGCCGCGGTCGGGACCTCGACCGGACCGACGTCACCGAACCACAGCCGGCCGTCCTCGATGCGGGTGATCGGCAGGTGGTCCTCGACCCAGTTCTGGTCGGGGATCTCGTTGGGGTGCGCCGGCAGCCGGGTGCGCTGCGTGTGGAGGAACAGCTGGTGGCCGAGCTCGTCGGCCCGCGGCAGCTCCCTGCCGGCATCCGCAGCACGGTCCCGGGCAGTCTCGGCGGCGTCGGTGGCCACCAGGCCCTGCTCGGCCAGCCAACGGGCGAGGCGCTTGGTGACCGTGCCGGCGTCCCTGAGCTGCTGCTTGGAGGCGGCCACCTTGCGGACCATGAAGTAGCCGAGGAACTCGCCGTAGTTCTCCACGATCCGTTCCGGACCGCAGAGCCGCGTGAACGCGTCCTCGTCGCCGGCGTCGAACGCCTCCTGCCACGCCTGCGCCTCGGCACCGGTCAGCGAGTGGTAGCCGTAGCCGTTCAGGCAGTGACGAAGAAGGTCGACGATGTCCTCGTAGCGGGCGTAGGTCGACGCAGCGAGCCGCTCACGCTGGACGACGAGGAACCCGGCGAGCACCTCGTCGATCGACGGCACGGCGGTCGCGTCGCGGCCAGCGGAGCCGCGGTCGCCGAACATCGCGATCACCTCGCCGGCCCCGCCCACGTCGAGCTCCTCGCCCTCAACGCCGGTCTCTGCGCCGACACCATCCGAGCTGTCGTCCAGCCGCATCCGGAACTCCCATCCCTCGAAGCTCGCGACCAGACGGCCGAACTCGCCCCAGTCGAAGCGGCGGCCATCGATCACCACCGACGGCTCACGCACGGAACCGTCCCCGGACCAGTCGATCCGGCCCGCGACCTCGTCACCGGCGATCATCCAACGGGTGCCCCCGATCTCCGCGCCGGACTCCTGCGGCTCGAGGTAGGCCCGGCCGACCTCACGGTGCACCACGCGGCGCAGCTGCGCGAGGACCGCGTCCGGGTCGGCGTCGTGCTCGCCGTACACCCCGAACCGGAACCCGTCCCCGGGAGCCTGGTCGGCCTCCTCGGCCTCAGCGCTCATCACCCCCGACGGGGCCCACGTCAGCCGGTAGCAGAACCGCACCTCGCGGCCGTCCGCTGCCCGGACCGTCTCGACGGGCTGCGGGTCGGGCAGTCGCAACCAGCCCGTCCGCGCGCTGACCTGCTCGTTGAGGCAACGGTCGCACACCTGCGTGCCGCCGAGGCTCGTACGGGCATCCAGGTCGCCACAGTCCGCGCACGGCGGGAACTGTGAACCCACCTTCCGACCTCCGCCCGTTCGACACCGTCACTCGCCGCCGAACCTACAGGAACGCTGGCACGACGAGCCCGGTCGGCTGAGGCAGACGTTCGATGTCACATGGCGCGTCCAACCTTGACCTACGGTCCTCGACGGCGACCAATGGAGGTGACGACATGCGTCGCGAGAACGTCGGGCTCGGCCCGTTCCTGGAGGCGCTCGAGCAGCGCCTGGACGCGTTGTCGGCCGGGCAGCTGCGCGAGATCCTGGTCGGTCACGCGACCCGGCTGCCGGCGGATGAGCGTGCCGGGTTCCTGGCGCTGTTCGACCCGCCGCCCCGGACGGAGGGCAGTCTGACGAGCGGCACGGGCGAGGCTGGTGATAGCGGGCTGCTCGCGGATGTCGAGTCGTTCGTCGCCGACATCGCCGCCGGGGTGTACGTCGACGGCTGGGGCTACGACCCCGACTACCGCGACCACCGCGCCTTCGGGGACGAGACCTGGACCTACTCCCTCGACCGGTTGCTGGACCGGGCCGGTCTGGCGTTGCTCGCCGGCGACGCGGCCACCGCACGGGAGGCCTACCTGGAGCTGTTCGCCGCCATGCAGGCCGAGCACGGCGAGGCTGGGTTCCCCGGAGCGGGCACACCTGAGGAGTTGATCGCCACCGACATGGGTGAGGCCAAGCACCGCTACCTACGGGCGGTGTGGGACAGCGAACCGGCCGCAACCCGGGCCGCGGCGGTGCTCGCCGTGGCCGAGGACATCGCCTACCTCGGCGGCACGCCCTCGCTGGCCGCGCTCGAGGCAACGCGACGCGAGCCGCTGCCCGATCTCGATGCGGTGCTGCCCGACCTGCTCGCCCGGCTGGCGACAGTTCCGGCCGGCTTCGGGTTCGGGACGCAGGCGCGACGGCTGCTGGCCGAGGCAACCGAACGGCGGGGCGGCGTCGATGGGCTCGCCGAGCTCGCCCGCACCCCCTGCGACCAGCAGGCCGACGCCTACCGCGACTGGATCGACGCGCTGGTGCGCGCCGGTCGGCTCGGCGATGCCCGGCACGCCGCGACCGAGGCGCTCGACCGCCTCGAGCCGGAGGGACGCGTGATCGCGTCGATCGCGGCGCGGGCGGTGCTACTGGCCGCCGGCGCCACAGGTCGAGTCCAGCACTCGCGATCGCCGCGTGGGCTGCTACGGCGCGCCGTCGCGAGCGAGGATCTCGGCGAGCTCTCCGCGGCAGGGCGATCCCAGGCCGGGATCGCATGTGTAGACTTTGACC